>JAJYFA010000032.1 GCA_021790995.1 Acidobacteriota bacterium | reverse complement strand
GCGGCGCGCTACCAGCGAGGCCGCCTAGTTCCGCGGAGAGAGTAGAAATGGCATACGTTATTGCAGAACCCTGTATCGGCACCAAGGACACCGCCTGCGTAGACGCTTGTCCCGTCGATTGTATCCACCCCAAGAAGGACGAAGCCGGCTTCGGCGACTCCGATCAGCTCTTCATCGACCCGGTCGAGTGCATCGACTGCGGCGCATGCGCGCCGGTCTGCCCGGTGTCGGCCATCTTCCCGCAGGACGATCTGCCGGAGAAGTGGGCCCACTTTGCCGAAAAGAACGCCAAGCACTACGGCCGCTAAACGTCGCGTCCGATTTACAAACACATGAAGTATGGCGCATCGCGCGTTTGGCCTTATGCTGGACGCGCGTTTGTGTTTTTATGCGGGAAAGATTGCCTGTTGCCCGCGCTGAAAGCCCTGCCCGTTCCGGTGCGATGATGGAATTGCATGCCTGTGCTCTCTTCGGAAGCCGCGGTTCTGCGCACCTGGCCGGTGCATGAAGCGGACCTCATCGTCAGCTTTTTCACGCGTGAGTACGGCCGCGTGCGCGGCGTGGCCAAGTCCGCGCTCAAGAGCCGCAAGCGCTTTGGCGGGGCGCTGGAACCGATGACGCTGGCGCGGGCATGGTTTGCCGAGCGGCCGCGCCAGGAGCTGGTCCGGCTCGACCAGCTTGAAATCATCCGCTCACCGCTCTCGTCTCCCATCGACCACGCGCGCATGGCAGTGCTGAGCTTTTACGCCGAGGTGCTTGACGAGGCCCTGCCCGAGCACGACCCGCAGGACGCCGTCTTCCGCTTGCTGATCTCGGTGCTCGAAGAGACCCGGGCCGTCGAGCCAGAAGCCGGCGGATCCAAAGCTGCGCAGCCATGGATGGCGCTCACCTACTTCTCTCTCTGGATGACGCGCCTGATGGGCCTGCTGCCCGACATTGGCCGCTGTATCGTCTGCGGCCAGGCGCTGCAGGCAGCGGAGGTTTCGTTTTCGAACTATACCGACGGATTTTTCTGTGCCCTGCACGCCCACGCTTCGGCCAGCGGCCTCTCGGCAGACTCCTGGCAACTGGCGCAGCGGATGTTGCGCGCTCCGGCCTCGGCTTTTGCTGCGGAACCCTGGCCGCGCAGACGCGGGCAGGACTTGAGACGCTTCACGCTGCAAGCACTCGAACGGCATCTCGAACGGAAGCTAAGGAGCGCGGAGGCAATCGCGCGGCTGGGCGGATGAGCCCTGGCCGCGGCCGACACACCTCAACCTCACCTGCGTGCGCGCGGCTTATATCTAGCTATCGTGCCGATGAAAGAGGTCATCCTTGTCGCGGCAGCCGCATTTGGTGCACTCCAGACAGCACACCAGCAGCACCGCCACGCCCACAGTGACCAGCACTGCAAGGACTGTCTCGTTCGCTGTAAACCAATGTGCTAAGTGCTGCATCATCGGTCACCTTTCCCAAAGCCATCGTACCCTTTGTAGAGGTCTACGTCCCTCTACACATCGGCCACTTCGACCACTTCCATTACAATTAGACGTTCTTCGGTCTGCTGAGATTATCTCACGCAGCGCATTCGTTCCCCCGAACGGCCGGAATTCTCTTTTCGGGTTGCAGAAAAGAGAATATAAGGCGAAAATAGTGGCGAATGGCCTCTGCGCCCAACCCGGACTTTTCGCCCGCTCCCGAGGAGTGGCCGGAAGAGCTTGCTAACCTGAGTCTTGAGGCAGATGGCGCGCGCCGCGAGCCGGAGAAGGCTTCCGGCGCGGACTCCGCTCCGGATTCGTCGCTCAACTGGCTTTTTGTCGATCTGAACTCCTACTTTGCTTCATGCGAGCAACAGGCGCGGCCGGAGCTGCGCGGCCGTCCTGTGGGCGTGGTGCCCATGATGGCCGACACCACCTGCTGCATCGCCGCCAGCTACGAGGCCAAGGCCCACGGAGTGAAGACGGGGACCATCGTGGCCGAAGCCAAACGGATGTGCCCCGGGATTGTGCTCGTCGAGGCGCGGCACGAGCTCTACACCGAGTTTCACCACCGGATTGTGGAAGCTGTGGAAAGTTGCGTTCCCGTAACGGCCGTCTGCTCGATCGACGAGATGGCCTGCCGGCTGATCGGCCGCGAGAGGGAGCTTCGTGCGGCTCTCGACCTTGGCATAAAGGTGAAACACACGATCCGTGAGTGCGTGGGAACGATGATGCGCAGCTCGGTGGGCCTGGCGACGAATCGCTTTCTGGCCAAGGTGGCGAGCGACATGGAAAAGCCCGACGGCCTGGTGGCGCTTCCGCTCGACATCCTCCCGGCAGCGTTGCGACAGCTCGCGCTGCGCGACCTGCCGGGCATCGGCTCGCGCACCGAGAAACGGCTGAACGAAAAAGGCATTCGCACCATGGACGATCTGCTCGCGCTCGACTGCGAGCAGGCGGGCGAGGTCTGGGGATCGGTGTGGGGCCAGCGCCTGTGGCACTGGCTGCGCGGCGAAGACTTCGAGATGGCCGAGCTCGAACACCAGAAGTCGATCAGCCACTCGCATGTGCTGGCGCCGGAGATGCGCACGCCCGATGCGGCCTGGGCCGTGGCGCACAAGCTGCTCCACAAGGCCGCCATGCGCCTGCGCGCACAGGGGTTGTGGGCGGCGAACATCGGCCTGGCGATTGGATTCGCGGTGCCACGCGGCCAGAACACTCCCGTTTGCCACCCCGGCGACAAAGACCCGTCGCCGGGGGCCCCGGTTTCGCGCTTCGGCGTACCGGCGCGCGGATGGCGCAGCGAAATCAAGCTGCATGAGTGCCAGGACAATCAGACGCTCATCGCGGCGCTGCGCCGGTTGTGGGATTCGCAGCCAAAGGGCGGCGAGTACCAGCATCCATACTTCGTGGGCGTACAACTCAACAACCTCGTTCCCGACCGGCTGCACACGCTGGCGCTGTTTGACGGGCTCGATGAAGAGCAGAGCCGGACGCGCCTCAACGCCGTGATGGACCGGATCAACGACAAGTACGGTATGAGCACGCTGGCCCCGGCGGCGATGCTGGCTGCCTACAAAGCCGCGCCGACGCGGATCGCGTTCCACAGCATTCCGGATTTGTTTTGAGCGTCCGAAGACGCCTGCTGCCCGCTCCCGGAGCGGATGGCCTGGACGATCCCAGCGTGAAGTGAACAGGCAGGCGAACGGAACCCTGGGAATCGCGCGCGCCACGACGGCAGGTGCCCCGGGGGGCGCCCGAACCGTGCCACATGTCAACGCGGGTTCAGCTTCCCAATGCGCCCGTGCGGCCCCACCACAAAGGGCAGCGAGCGCGCATTCCAATCGCAGTCGGCGTCGGGTGGCTCGTGAAGGGTGGGGTCGGGATGCAGCGCCCGCCAGTTGCGCCCATCCTCGGAGGAGATGTCGGTGCCGTTGGGATCCGCAATGATCCAGTTCTTCGTGGCCGCTTCGTAAGCCACGGCGCTGCAGTAGCCGAGCGGACGGGTTGCGGTCTTGTCTTCGGCGTTCGCGTGTGAAGGAATCGGCGGACTTATAATTTTTGACGAGCCAGGCCGAGGATCTTTGTTCGCTCCGCCCTGCTGCCGGTTGATCGGTTCGCGTGAGAGACAAAGCCCCGTGCATGGAACATATGAAGCGAGATAGAGGTGAAACAGCAATGGGACCAAAAGGCATTCTTCTCTTCGCGACGCTGTATACGTTCTTGTTATTTCCTGTTTCCGCTTGGGCCAAGACGATCCAGGCAGGCCATTGGTATCCACCGCAGGTGATGTCCAAGGCGGATGACGCTTCCGCCCGCCTGCAGTTCATGGCGCCGCATTTTGTGCCAAGAAAGGCGGCCCTTATGGGAGGCAACCCCTCGGTGGTGCTGAATCAATCGACCGGCGGCAGACTGGGGATCAACCTGTTCTTTACCGTGAGCGGCGTGACGGAAAAGGACAATGGCCTGCTTGGGCTGACCACCACCAGTGTTCCTTACAAGGAAGACATCGTGCTCTCGATCGTCTACGGAGACATCGAGAGCTACGAAATCCAGGTCGACACGCTTTTCAGCAAAATCGCCTCCTGGTGTGTCTTTCCCATCGGCCCAAACGAGAGTAATGATAGTGGCATTTGCGTGGCGACCCAGAAGGACGCCGAGCAGGTAGTGGATGCGCTGGCGACCCTTGGCATCGCCTACGGTAACAAGCTTCATATTCCGTACGGCATGTCGCTGGGGATCGAGAAGGACTTCCAAAAACATCCTGAGCGGGCCGGCCTGGTAGCGTTCGATGTGGACCCGGACGGGCCGGCCGCGCAGGCTGGAATCAAGGACAACGATATTCTGCACACCGTGAACGGAACGCCATGCACCCAGGAGACCCTGCGCGCGGCCATCGACGAAGCCGCAGCCAAACCGGACGGGGGCACGATCCACCTGGAGATTCTGCGCCGGGGAAAGCCCGCAACGGCCGACGTGAGCTATCCCCACTGGACGATGGGCGACGTGGCGTCGCTGCGGCAGCAGGTGGCGTCATCTGCGCCGCCAGCCGCGGCGCCTGCGGGCAACGCGGGCGCGGGACGCGGCAGCTATCACCTGGGCATCAATGTGCGCGCCGTGGCGGAGGCCGACCTTTCCACCGTTGGCTTGCCGAAGGCCATGGGGCTGCTGGTCACGAATGTAGAGAAGGGCAGCTTGGCCGAGAACACAGGCATCGAGGCGGAAGACGTGATCCTTCAGGCAAACGGTGCAGACATGAACGACGCGAACGCTCTGGCGAAACTGATCCGCGGCGAAGGGGTGAAGAGCTTCCGCGTTTGGCGCAAGGGACAGAAGCTCGACCTTGTGGTACCGGAGAGCATGTAGGGCCGACCGGATGCAACTTTGACTGCGAAGTCCGGAGACCAGCGCCTCCGGCCTTTTGCACTAGGAGGGGCTTCAATTGGCATGCGCCTGGCGAAGCTGGTGGTGCGCGCCTGCGCCTCCCGTCATGGCTTCCGCGTCATCAGCTCCACAAACAGCTTTTGGAAGCGCGGCAAGTCGAGATCCATCTGCGCGTGGACAAGGCGCACGCCGGTTTGCGGTTTCAGATTTTCCGGCCAGGTGAGGGTATCGCCGTAGCTGGGGCCGTGGCTCAGGTCCACGTCCATGTAGGCTTCCTCCTCTTTCGTAATGATCGAGGGATCGAGCCAGGCGCAGGCTGCAAGCTCGTCCCACATGTAGTAGCGATGCTGGCTCCAGGCGGCGATGTAGCGCGCCGCCGGCGACTGCGACTTTGAAATCGCGTCGAGCATAGCCGCGGTGAACGGCGCTTTGATCGCGACATCGACGGTGGTGGCCTCGATGCGGGGCCATGCGGCGTGGAGCACGATGTGCGCGGCCTCGGGATCGAACCAGAGATTGAACTCGTGGCGCGGGTCGGTGGCGAACTCGGGATCGGAGGTTTGCGGATTCAGGCTGCCGCCCATGAAGACAAGACCCCTGGTGAGCGCGGCGAAACCGGGATCGAGCGCGACGGCGAGAGCGATGTTGGTGAGCGGACCGGCGGCGTAGATCGTGACCTGGTGCGGATGTGCGCGGACCTGGCGGATAAGAAAGTGCGCCGCGTCTTCGGCGATGGCTTTGATGGTGGGCATGCCTTCAGGCATGGGCGGAATCTCGTAGGGGCCGTGCGACTCGAGATGCGCCGGCGGCTGGCCGGTACCCATTTGGGTGAGGCTTCCGGCGCCGCGGCCCCACGCGCCCAGCCAGGCCGCTTTGCCATAGAGCGCCGACGCGAGCCGCGTCTCCTGCTGCGTGCGGACGAGCGGAAAGACCGCTCCACGCGCCACGGGAACATCTGCATGGCCGGTCAGCTCCAGCATGCGCAGGGTATGCAGCGTCTCCTCGTCGCGCCACGCGTCGCCGGTGACCATGGTGATGCCGAGCACCTGGACATCGGGCGCCTGGAGCAGGGCCAGGATGGCCATTTGGTCTGAACCGCCGGGACCGGAGCCGTCTTCATCGACCAAGACAAGGCGTTTTTGCGCTGGCAGCAGCGCGGCACAGGTGGCCAGAAGCAGGAGCGCAAGCTGTTTTTTCATCGATGGGTATTGTGGCACATCACACTGGGAACAAGGGAGCGAAAGAGCAAGGAAGCAAATCAGAAGTCAGGCAACACCGGACTATCCTTGTTGAGCGGCACCCAGTGGTCTGATGCTTCTCACTGGCCACTGACCACTTTGCACTGACGACTGGACTATCGCCGTCCGAAGCTGCGGGCCTGGACCTGCGGCTTGACGGGCAGATCGGTCTTGCCCTCAGGGAAGATCACCAGGAAGCGGCTGGGGCCTTCGCCGACGCTGGCCGTCTCCACGCCTTCGAGGTTCCGGCAAACCATGTGCAACATGCGCCGCTCCCGGCTGTTCATGGGTGGAAAACTGTAGGGAACTCCGGTCTGGCGAACTTTCTCGGCGGCGGTTTCCGCGGCCAGTTTGAGCTCCTCTGCGCGCAGGGCCTTGAAGTTGCCGGCGTCAAAGCTCACGAGGTGGTGCTCGAAGTGGTCCAGGCGCAGAATCTGGGCGGCCAGGGTTTCCAGCGCGCGCAGCAGTTCGCCGTTGTGCTGGATCACGAGCGGCACATCGGGACCAGCCAGCTCTACATTGAGAACCTGACGCGCCTGGCCTGCTTCAGCGTCGCGTGCGAGCTCGCCCGCCGTGATGCGATACTTCAGGCGGAATCCGCCCATCTGGTTCAGGGAGTTCAGGAATCCGGCAATTTTCTGTGCAGCCTGTTGCAGGTCGTCAATCGGCATAACAGACAAGTATCGCAGAGCCGGGCCGAGATGCGGGAGGGTATGCTCAAAAAACATTCATGACGGTGAAGGGCTGGCGGTGTTGAGCCCATCTTGCGGCCGGTCTCTCTTTGCATCGCCATCAGGCAGGTTGCAGCGCTGATTGGATAAATCTCTGCCAGTCTTTGATTCAGCTAGAGTTCAGGTTCGGATTGTATGCTTTTGGTGTGATGGCGTGGAACAGATTCCGTTGTAGAAGTCTGCCGCGGTTCTCCTTTTTGTCCCGTTGGGGAATCCTGCTTTTCCTGCTGGCCGCGGCGCTGGCGCCCCGCGGGCAGGCACAGGGCAATGCCGCTGCGGCTCCAGCCGGCGCCAGCGCCCCGGTTGTGATCACGCTGGACGAAGCCATTCGCCTGGCGGAAAAGAACGAGCCGGGGTATGCTGCGGCGAAGGCCAACAGCCAGTCCGCGGCCCTGGACCGCTCCATTGCGCGCGCGAGCCTGCTGCCCAGTGCGCGTTTGCTCAACCAGGATATTTACGTACAGCTCAATGGAATCCCTTCCCAGGACGGAGAAGGTGTGAGCGCGGATTACCCCAAGTTCGTTTCCTACGACGCGAGACCCTGGGAGTACATCGCCCAGGGAGTTGCGGAGGAATCGCTCAGCTTTGGGGCAGTGGCGGGCGTACATCGTGCGGACGCGGCTGCCGCCATGGCCCGCGCGGAGCAGGAGATCGCGCGGCGCGGCCTTGTCGCCGCGGTCACCAGCTTGTTCTATAGCTCCATCGCGGCCAACCATAAGCTGGCCGTGGCCACGCAGGCGCGCGAGGAAGCTGCCGCATTTACCCGGCTGACGCAGGAGCGGGAACAGAAGCGCGAGGCGGCGCACGCCGATGTGGTGAAGGCGGAGCTCATGGAGCAGCAGCGGAGCCGCGATCTGGAGGATGCACGAGTGGCCGCGGAAAGGGCGCGGCTGGATCTAGGCGTACTGCTGTTTGCCGATCCGCGCACCGGCTACACGTTGAAGGCGCCGGCAACGGCGGCGGCGCTCGAGTCAAAGGAGGCTGTGGAGCAGGCCGCGGCCGGGAACAACCCGGAACTGAAGGGCGCGCTGGCCGCTGTGGCCGTGAGTCAGGCGGATGTGAAAGCGGCCTGGGGAGCGATGCTGCCGAACGCTGTGCTGAGCGTGAACTACGGGATCGACGCCAATGAATTTGCCGTCAATGGTCCTCTGGTGGATCCCACCGCCGGCATCCGGGCGCATAACCTCGGCTACTCCACCATGGTGACTGTGAACCTGCCGGTCTGGGATTGGCTTTCCAATCAGCACAAGGTGAAACAGAGCGAGATTCGCCGCGAAGCTGCGCGCGTGGCGCTGACCAATACGCAGCGGCGGCTGATTGCGCAACTGGAGGAGATGTATTCCGAGGCGCGTGCGGCGCGCGACCAGTTGACTTCGCTCGATGCCAGCGTGGCGACCGCATCTGAGAGCCTGCACCTGACCAAGTTGCGCTATGAGGGCGGCGAGGCTACGGTTCTGGAAGTGGTTGACGCCGAGAACGCTTATGTAACCGCGGAGAACGCGCGAGAAGATGGGCGCGTGCGCTACGAAGCGGCGCGGGCTGCCTTGCAGACGCTCACCGGGACGATGTGAAAGGCAGGGATCAGGAAACAGTGAACCGCGAGAAGAGCAAAACCATGCATGTGAACAGAACCCGAGGCGTGCGGCCTATATTGCTGGCCGCACTCGCACTCGCATTTTTGCCAGGCTGCAAGAAGGAGGCGGCGCCGCAGGTCGAGGTAACGGTGCAGGCCGCTCATCCGGAGCTGGGGCCCATCGCGGAGCAGATCGAGGCCGACGCGATTCTGACGCCTGTCGCACAGGCCGCGATCGTGCCCAAGATCAGCGCTCCGGTGAAGAAGTTCTATGTGCAGCGCGGAGAAAGGGTGCATGCCGGCGAGTTGCTGGCGACGCTCGAAAACGCCGATCTGCAGGCCGCAATGATGGACAACAAAGGCTCGCTCGAAGCAGCTCAGGCAGCCTATGCCACAACCACCAAGGTGCAGGTGCCGGAAGATACGCTGAAGGCGGAGTCGGATCTGGCGCAGGCCAAGGCAAACCTGGATCTGAGCCAGAGCATCGTAAAGAGCCGCAAGCAACTGTTCGCCGAGGGCGCGATTCCGGGCCGCGATCTGGACACGGCTGAGGCCGCGCTGGTGCAGACGCAGGCCGCTTACAGCGCGGCTGCCAAGCATCTGGAGTCGCTGCGAGCGGTGAGCCGCGCGGCGGCGCTCAAGGCGGCTCAGGGGCAACTGATCTCGGCCGAAGGCAGGTACAACGGAGCCGAGGCGCTGGTGAACTACACGGAGATTCGCAGCCCGATCGACGGCGTGGTGACTGACAGGCCGCTGTTCGCCGGCGAAACCCCTGCCGCGGGAACACCGCTGATCACGGTGATGGACACCTCGGTTCTCATCGCCAAGACGCACATTGGCGCCAGCGTGGCGCAGGAGATGAAGGTGGGAGACCCGGCGACCGCGCAGGCGCCGGAAGCCGGCGGACCTGTGGTGGCAAAGGTTTCCATGATCAGCCCGGCGCTCGATCCAGGCAGCACCACCATTGAGGTTTGGCTGAAGATCGATAACCGCGAGGGCAAGCTCAAGGCCGGTACGCCGGTGAAGGTCACCGTCAAGGGCAAGAGCGTGGCGCAGGCGTTGAAGGTGCCCAGATCGGCGATTTTGACCGCGGATGACGGCACGAAATCGGTGATGGTGGTGGGCAGCGATGGCGCGGCGCATCGCGAACACGTGACGGTGGGCCTTGTCGACGGCGCGGATGTGCAGGTGCTGAGCGGTGTTTCTCCCGGCGACCTGGTGATTTCGGGCGGCGCTTACGCTCTGGACGAAGGAACCAGGGTGAAGGTAGGACCGGCAGAAGCCAGTGGGGGAGGGTCAGACTAATGCCGCCCGAAGCGCCCCCCAAAGCGCAAATAGACGCGCCCAACGATCGCCCGGGTGACGAGGAAAAGCCCTTCTGGCTGGCCCGGGCTGCACGCACCATCTTCTTCTTCGCCATTGTCCTCACGATAGCCGGTATCTTTCTGGCTTTCAGGGTGCCGATCTCGGTCTTTCCCGAGACGAATTTCCCGCGCGTGGTAATCGGCGTCGACAACGGAGTGATGCCGGTCGAGCAGATGGAAGTGACTGTCACCCGGCCGATTGAGGACGCGGTGAACACCGTGCCGGGATTGATGACGGTGCGATCGACCACAAGCCGCGGCTCGGCTGAAGTGAGCCTGTTCTTCGCCTGGAACGTGGACATGGTGCAGTCGCTGCAACTGGTGGATGCTGCTTTGGCAAAGGCGGCGCAGAGTCTGCCGCCGACGGCGCGCATCACCACCAACCGGCTTACTTTTGCCACGTTTCCGATTCTCGGGTACAGTCTTACATCCGATACCATTCCGCAGACCCGGTTGTGGGAGATCGCCACGTACGACCTGAAGCCGCCGTTGAACCGCGTCGAGGGCGTGAGCACGGTAACGGTGCAGGGCGGCCAGATTCCGGAGTTCCACGTAGTGCCCAACCTGGCGCTGCTTCAGGCTACGGGCGTTACCATTACGGATCTTGTCAATGCCATCCTGACTTCGAACATCGTCGAGTCGCCCGGCCTCTACGAGGCCAACCACCAACTCATTCTCGGCCTTGTGGGGTCGCAGGTACACGATGTTGAAGGCTTGAAGCAACTGGTGATCAAGACCACGCCGGCCGGCGCGCCGGTGCGCGTGGCCGATGTGGCGACTGTCGAAAAAGCCACTATGCCGGTCTACACCACGGTGACGGCCAACGGGAAGAATGCGGTGCTGCTCAACATTGCGCGCCAGCCTTCGTCGAACACGGTCACCGTTGCCAATGCCGTTGCCGCCCAGATCGCTCAACTCAAAGCGAAACTGCCCCGCGGCGTGAAGCTCGATGTGTTCTACGATCAGTCTGAGCTCGTGCGCGACTCCATCGCCAGCGTGCGCGACGCGATCATGATCGGCCTGGTGCTGGCCTGCGTGATTCTCTTCCTTTTCCTGCGCGACTGGACCTCGTCGCTGATTGCCGGGCTCGTAATTCCCGTAACGGTTGCGGTGACGATCGCGGCCCTGTGGCTGATAGGCGAGAGCTTCAACCTGATGACACTGGGTGGCATGGCGGCGGCCATCGGGCTGGTGATCGACGACGCCATTGTGGTCGTCGAGAATATCTTTCTGCATCGCGACTCAGGGGAGAATCGCGTTGACGCGGTGCGCAAGGCGCTTAAAGAGATCTCCACACCGCTGGTCGGGTCCACCATCACTCCAGTCGTTGTCTTTTTGCCCCTTGTCGCCGTGAGCGGCGTAACAGGCATCTTCTTTCGCGCGCTGGCCGTTACAATGACGGCGGCATTGCTCACCTCGCTGGCGCTGGCGCTTACGTGGACGCCGGGGTTGAGCTATGTTCTGCTGCGCGACAGGAAACCAAAGAACGGAGATTCTCAAAAAGACACCGGAGAGAGCGATTCGCAGGCGCCGCACGATCACGCGGCAGGGCGTTTTATGCAGCGCGCCCTGCGATTGCACGCGCGGGTTCTGGAGTGGGCGCTGGCCAAGCCATTGTGGGTGGGCGGCATTTGCGCGCTGCTCGTCTTGGGTACATGGGGCGGCTACCGGCTGCTCGGCTCCGACCTGCTGCCGGCGATGGATGAGGGCGGCTTCATCCTGGACTACATCATGCCTGCGGGCAGCTCCCTGAGCGAGACCAATCGCGTTCTCGAGCACGTGGAGCGCATCCTGCTGGCCACGCCCGAGGTGGAGACCATCTCACGGCGCACCGGTCTGCAAATGGGCCTGGCCGCGGTGACGGAGGCCAACACCGGCGATTTCACGGTCAAGCTGAAGTCACATCGCAGCCGTTCGATCGACGAGGTGATGGCCGATGTCCGCCAGCAGATCCGGTCCACTGAGCCGGAACTCGACGTGGAGTTCACGCAGGTGTTGCAAGACATGATCGGCGATCTGTCGAACGCTCCCGAGCCGATCCAGATCAAGATCTTTTCGAGCGACGAAACCCTGCTGACGCAACTTGGGCCGCGTGTGGGAGACGCCATTGGCAAGATCCCCGGCGTCGTCGATGTCGAAAACGGAATCGACAACACCGTCAGTGGCCCGGCCACGGAGTTCAAAGTCGATCCTCAGGTGGCGGCGCGCTTCGGCTTTACGCCCAGCGAGGTTTCGCTTGACGCCACGGCGATTCTCGATGGCGTTACCACGACCAATCCGATCATCGCGAACGGCCGCCCCTACACCATCCGGGTGCGGCTGGACAATTCACGCCGCGACTCGTTGCGCGCGATTGAGGATACGGTCTTCAACAGCTCGTCGGGCCACACCGCGAGCCTGGGATCGCTGGCGACCGTGACGGCATTGCCACCGCAGAACGAAATTCTGCGCGAGAACCTGCAACGGATGATCACCGTGACCGGCCGTCTGGAGGGATCCGATCTGGGCACGGCCATGCAGCGGGTGAAGCAAACCGTCGAGGAACTTCACCTGCCGCCATCGGTGCGCGTGGTTTACGGAGGCACCTACCAGGAGCAGCAAAAGTCCTTCCACGATCTTCTGCTGGTGCTGGTGCTGGCGCTGGTGCTGGTCTTCGGTGTTCTGCTGACCGAGTTCCGCAACTTTCCGGCGCCGATTGCGGTTCTGTCCTCGTCGGTGCTGTCTATTTCCGGCGTCATTCTGGCCCTGCTCATCACGCACACCACGTTCAACGTGGCGTCGTTCATGGGACTCATCATGGTGATCGGCATTGTGGCCAAGAACGGCATTTTGCTGCTCGATGCCGACGAGCGCTTCCGCGCTGCTGGCGCTTCAGCCCGGGAAGCCATGCTGCACGCTGCGCAGCGGCGGCTGCGGCCGATCGTGATGACCGCGCTGGCTGCGATCTCCGGCATGTTGCCGCTGGCCTTCGCGCTCGGCGCCGGATCGCAGATGCTGCAACCTCTGGCCATCGCGGTCATTGGCGGCCTCAGCATCTCGATGGTTCTCAGTCTCGTCATCACGCCGCTGGTCTATTTCCTGCTCACGCGCGAGTGATAGTTATAGACCAGCAGTGTGAGAATGCCGAAGAGCATGGCCACGATCGCTAGGGGCGCGCCGTAGGGATACCCCTCGGTCAGCGAGAAACGGATGAGGATGATCGACACCACGAAGGCCGCGTTGCGGAACACCATCTCGTAGCGCCCCGAAACCACCAGCGACAGGATCAGCACCAGCACATCGGTGAGGATCATCACCGTGAAAACGTCGTTGTAGAAGGTCGTTGCCGCTGCGAGCGTGCTGTGTCCTGTCGTCAGCAGGCGCCACGCGCCCAGCAGGAAGATCCATAAATTCCAGACGGCCATCGCCATCAGCAGGACCGCAAGTCCCGCCGCGATCGCTCTCTTCTGCGCAATGAAGCGCAGCGTCTCGCGCGTCGGGACTGCCGTGGCCGACGTGACCTCGCGCCTTTGCGCCACGTGCTGGAAGACGGCCACCAGGAAAAACATCAGAAATCCCGCCCACATATCCAGAAACATCGGCAGCGATTCCGGCGTGAGCTTGTGCTCCGTCACCAGGTCGCCCGCCCGGGCGATGTCGCTGAAGACGTCGCGAATGAAGATCAGCGACACGATCTCGTACTGGTTGGCGATGGATCGCGTGGTCGATGCCGGCAGCGCCCCAATGAGCGTGAGCACCTCGTAAAACAAAATGAAGTTGAAGGGTGTCGAGATGGCCGCCAGGTAGTTGTTGCCGGCCGCGGCGACGATGGGCAGGGGATGCGCGAGCGTCCGCGCGAGGAAAATCAGCAGCAGATGAACCACTAAGCCCGCAATGCTCAGCCGTATGGCCAGTTGCTTCAGAGCCGCCTTGTTGCGGTCGGAGAAGATGGTGTCATACGCGGAGTCCACAGTCGCCCAGATGCGCGCGAGCGCCCCGCGATGGCCTCTGCCGGTCTCATTCTCTGCGGGTATCATGGTTCTTCTCTCTGGAGAGTTGGGTGAACTTATCGTACCCGATTGCGCGTGAAAAATCCTACGCGCAGCGGCGCCTGCTGTTGTTGCGCCGGCCATGGCAGGCGCGATAGGATTCCACTGAAAAAGTTTTCAGGAGATTCCTCTATGCGCGCTTCCGCAATTCTCGCTACCGCCGTTGTTGCCTTGTGCCCGTTTGCCGTCGCCGCGCAAGCCGCGGCGCTGCCGGCCAATTCTGCCCCCACGCCTGCCTTGAAGTCCGCCCCGCGGCCAGCGGTGGCGCAGACCCCGCCAATGGGCTGGAACAGCTGGAACTTCTTCCATGGCCATGTGACCGATCAGGACATCCGCAATGCTGCCGACCAGTTGGTTGCCACCGGCATGAGGGATGCCGGCTACATCTACGTGAACATCGACGACACGTGGGAAGGCGAGCGCGACGCGAACGGCGTGCTGCACTCGAATGCGAAGTTCCCTGACATGAAGGCGCTCGCCGATTACGTGCACTCGAAGGGGCTGAAGCTCGGCATCTACTCGTCGCCGGGGCCGCTGACCTGCGCTCGATATGCCGGATCGCTCGACCACGAGGCGCAGGACGCACAGCTCTACGCGTCGTGGGGCGTCGATTACCTGAAGTACGATCTCTGCAGCTTTATCCCGGCCGTGATGCAGAAGCAAGCGCCGAACGACAAGGCCGCGCAAATGCACCTGATGACTGCCGCCTACGGGAAGATGGATAAGGCGCTGAAGGCCACCGGGCGGCCGATCGTGTATTCGCTGTGCCAGTATGGCTGGGACGCGGTGTGGGAGTGGGGACCGGGCGTGGGCGCCAACCTGTGGCGTACAACCGGCGACATCCAGCCCAACTGGCAGAGCATCTACTCGATCCTGAACGAGCAGGCGGGACTGGCGAAGTACGCGGGGCCCGGCCACTGGAACGATCCCGACATGCTGGAGGTGGGCAACGGCAGGCTGACGCTGGCGGAGAATCGCACGCACTTTTCGATGTGGGCGATGCTGGCCGCGCCACTGCTGGCAGGCAACGACCTGCCCCACATGACGCCCGAGGTGCGCGCCATTCTGACCAACCGCGACGTGATCGCCATCGATCAGGACCGCCTGGGCCGCGAGGCCACGCGCGCTTACTCCGACGGCGAGATCGACGTGTGGACGCGGCATCTCTCCGGCGGAGCCATGGCCATCGCGGTCATTAACGCCGGTTCCGACCGCTACTCGAGCCATCCCTTCCACCTGAGCCTGGCGAAGCTTGGTTTGCATGGGCCACTCACGGGCAAGGATCTGTGGACAGGCAAGGATGTTACGCTGACCGACAAGATGCCGATAGAGCTGGCGAGCCACGACATTTTGCTTGTGCGCGTGGCAAAACCCAGATAAGCAATAGCAGCAAGCGACGGATCGAAGCAGGTGTAAGATCGTTACCGAAGGGTTGGAACTGTCGCGCCCCCTCTTTTGAGTCGAAAGGAGGGACGATGCAGAGGCTCACGGTAAATCGCTGGATTTTGCTTCCGCTCTTGGTCGCAGTCCCTCCAAGTGTGTCCAATGGGCAGCCGTCTCAGGCCGCCAGTGTGACGCCGGTTCAGGTGGGCAGCACGGCCGCTGAACCGGCTTCCGCAGTCTCCACGCAAAAGCAGCCAATGCCAGAGGAACTCGGCGACGCGCTCGTCATCCATCGGCGCTACCAGGCCGCCATTGCCGCATATTCCAAAGCGCAACAGAAAACGGCGGAGATCTGGAACAAGATGGGGATCGCCTACCAGATGATGTTTGACTCCAGCGACGCGATGCGCTGTTACAAGGAATCGCTCAAGCTCAACCCGCGGAATGCGCAGGTGGTGAACAATCTGGCTACGGTATACGCCTCGCTCAAAATGTATGGGCGAGCCGATCGCCTCTACCGGAAGGCTCTCAAGCTCGACCCGAAGTCGGCGGTGGTTCTGAAAAACTACGGCACGAATCTGTTGGCGGAACACAAGGACAAGAAGGGCTGGCGTGCGTATGAGCAAGCCGTGGCGATCGATCCCGAGATCTTTGCCGATCGCGGCAGCCCCACGGTCGAGGATCCGTCGAATGTGCGGGTGCGCGGCGCCATGAACTACTACATGGCGGCGGGTTGCGCGCGCGCCGGCAATGCCGATTGCGCTCTCAAGTATCTCCGTTTGGCTCTGGACGAAGGGTTTACTACGCGCAAGAAGGCCGCCTCCGACAGCCAGTTTGCCAGTCTTCGCGACAACCCCGCCTTTAAGGAGCTTCTTGCCGAACAGCACAAGTAAGGCGCCAAACACGCTGGCCGGACACGGTATCGTGTCCGGCCAGCGTGTTTTCAGAGCTTGTTACGACGGGCGCTACTGGATCGATTGCAGCGTCCATGCGCCATTGGCCAGCGTAAAAGTTGCCATGCGTTGCGTGCTGAGCACGTTGCCCGGGTTCTGGGCAATCGCTTGCAAAGGCGCAGGCAAGCCGCTCAGATCGACGTCTTCCATGTAGGTGACAGTCTTGTTTCCGGCAATCGTCTGGATGTCGCCAAGATCGCGCGCCTTGTATTTGACTGTGGCCAGGGGCACAACGACGGCTGTGTAGTTAGACGAGTTCGGGCTGTCTGGCCGCCACTGGATTGTGTCCCCGCCACTGGGTAGCTTGAGAAGCTTCGTCCCTTCGGGAGTGAGCTTGAAATCGCCCCAGTAACCGTTGGGATAGCGCTTGACGCCAAGCCAATAATTGGCATGGACTCCTTGCTGCATGCCACGATCGTCAACTGCAATATTGAAGACCGTGCCGGGAGCCGTATCGTATTTGGCTTGAATGATTGTTTTCGCCTGGTCCTGCGTGAGATCGGGGGCTGATTTGCAACCCGCCAGAAATCCGCCTGCACTCAGCAATACCAAGACAACAAAAGCCTGAAACCTTCCTGCGTTTTTCACGATTCCTCCGTAGACTGCGTAAAACGGCTAACATTCCTTCGCCACGCCATTTTTCTCCTACTTTCCTCCGCTGTCAATGCAGTTGGAAGTGACCCCGCTCACAGTAGATCGCGCAAAACTTTCAGGTTCGATCTTTTCGGTCTGGTGGAGCTTAAAGGCGCCGATCCTGCGCATGAGTAGCTGTCTCATAGAAGCTCAATGCGGCGTCGCCCTGTTCCAGGAGGCGCGTGCGATGGAGGCTGCCGTACCGCTCGTCGAGCGATTGCTTGCGCCGGTGCTCGGCGATCACCAGCGCCCCGGGAGCGAGAACGATATGCGCGGCTCCTCCCAGCAGTCCGAGTGTGACCGCGTACTCCTGCGCCGCGTCATACGGCGGATCGAGAAACACCACTTCGTGGGGTTCTGGTTTTGAACCTGCTTTTGCGGCCGAGCGGAGAAACGCAGCAGCCGTCTCCGCGCGAACCGCAAATCCGCCTGCAATGCGGAGCTGCTCGAGATTGCGGCGCAAGACATGGAGCGCGGCGGGCGACCGCTCGACAAACGTCACGCTTGCGGCGCCACGGCTGAGCGCCTCCAGGCCCACTACGCCCGAGCCGGCATAGAGATCGAGGAATACCGCTCCGCAAATGCGCGGGGCGAGTACGTTGAAGAGCGTTTCACGCAGCCGGTCGCTGGTGGGCCGCGTGTTCAAGCCCGGCGGGGCTTCCAGCCTTCGCGAGCGATAGGTTCCGGCAATGATGCGCATCGCCTACGAGGATAGCTGACAGCGGGCGGCAAACAGCAAACTGCCGCTGGCTCGATGGTAACGGCAGGTCGGGGTTCGCGCATCGTGCTCCTCGTTTTGACCCTCTACAATCGAACTATGCGCGGTTGGTCCATTCCGTTTGGCCGGTGGATGGGGGTAGAGGTCCGCGTCCATATCTTCTTCCCTCTTCTGGTGCTGGTGCTGTTCGCTCTGGGAGGTCCGGAAGGCTGGCCTCGCGGACTGGCTCTGTTCATTCTGCTCGTGGCGGCTGTGGCTGTGCGCGAGACCGCGCGCCTGCTGGTGGCTGCGTGGCTGGGTCTGCGGCTGCGCGCGATTCTGCTGCTGCCCATCGGCGGGCTGTTCGCTTACGCCAACCCGGAAAGCCAGGAAAAGGCCAACGCAGGTGGCGGGCAATTTGCGCTGGCGCTGGCTGGCCCGCTCGCCAACTGGTTTACCGGCCTCGCGGCCGCGGCAGCGATTTTGGGCGCAAGCGGAGAGATGCAGATCTTCGCGCAGCCGTTTATCGGGACAACCTTTCTTTTGCGCAGCCTGGTGTGGATGCAGGTATTTCTGGGGGTGCTGCACCTTGTACCTGCTTACCCGCTGGATTGCGGCCGGCTGGTTCGCAACGCCTTTGCCCGTACCCATGGCGCCGGGGCTGCTGGACGCGCCGCGGCTGGCCTCGGGCAGGCGCTGGCCGTTCTCATCATGCTGGGCGGCATGTGGCTGCACGAACCGTGGCTGATCCTTACGGGATTCTTCATCATGATTGGCGCGCTGATCGAAGACCAGGGCGTCTTCTTCCAGTCGGTCGTGGACACGGTGCATATGCGCGAGGTGATGCTGACTGACTTTGCCACGCTCTCGCCTTCGGACACACTTGAGGACGCTTTGTATCGCTCAGTGCATTCGCTGCAGGAGGATTTCCCCGTGGTGCGTGGCCCGCAACTGGTGGGGATCGTCTCACGGCAGCGCATCGTCGAAACCCTGCGCAGCGAAGGCAACGGCTATGTGCAGGCGGTAATGTCGCGCGCTTTTCAGGTAGCCCGGCCCGAAGACACGCTGGGCGCGACCATCCGGCAGATTACCGCGGGCCGCGGTCTGGGATTGATTCCCGTTACGGAAAGCGGGCGCGTGGTGGGTATCGTCAGCGTGCAGAACCTGATGAACTCCATGGCCCTGCTCAGCGAACAGCGCCGCGTCGAGCGGCAGGATGCGAACCAATAACAGGGATTGCGCAGCAGACTGGCGATGAGCAGGCCCACCATGTTCGCCGACTCCACTCCGATTGCTCCCGGGCTTTATCTAGTCGCCACGCCGATTGGCAATCTTGGCGACATTACGCTACGCGCGCTCGATGTGTTGCGCGGCGTCGACCGCATCGCCTGTGAAGACACGCGGCAGACCCAGAAGCTCCTGAATCATTTCCAAATCGAGAAGAAAACGATCAGTTGCCACGAGCACAACGAACGCGAACGCGCGGCCGAGCTGGTGGAGGCGCTGAAGCGCGGGGAGCGGATCGCGCTGGTCAGCGATGCGGGAACGCCGGCTGTGAGCGACCCGGGCAGCCTGCTGGTGCGCGAGGCGATTGCCGCGGGGGTGCCGGTGATTCCGATTCCAGGCGCGAATGCGGCCGTGAGCGCGCTGATTGCTTCGGGGCTGCCGGCGGGAGAGTTTGAGTTCCTGGGTTTTCTGCCGGAAAAGACCGGAGCGAGGCGCACGTTTCTCGAAGAGCTTGCCGCGGCGCGAAGGTCCGATCCGCGCGAGACATCACGAAGCTTGATTTTCTACGAGGCGCCGCACCGGATTCTGGAAACGCTGGCCGATATGGAGCAAATCTTCGGAGGTCTGCTCAACGCAGTCGTGGCGCGCGAGCTGACGAAGGTGCACGAGGAGTTCGTGCGCGGGACTTTGGCCGAGGTGCGGAAGGAGCTGGCCCGGCGCGAGCGCATCCGCGGCGAGATTACGCTGCTTGTCGAGGCGCCGCGGCGGGTTTCGCCGCTGGGCGGCGGGGCGAGCGAAGCGGAGAAGATCGCAGACCGCCTGGGACGAATGCAGTTTGACGCAGGAATCGACGAGAAAGAAGCGCTGAAGCGGCTGGCGCGGGAGCTGGGCCGGTCAAAGAGCGATTTGTATCGTGAGCTGCAACGCGAACGGGCGCGGAAGCGGTGAGCGGCCGGCCTGAGGGCGAACAAGGAACCGCGGCGCGGTACGCGGTTTTATAATAATGCAAGCGACTGTATGCTCTGTGGACGCTTTCACGCTCCTCAAGATATTGGATTCGCTCATGATCCTAAAATCCTTGGAGGTATGACCTATGCTCCCCCGTTCCCGGCAACCGATTTATGTACTGATGGCTGCCTTGCTCGCATTTGCCGTTCCCCAGGCAGTTCTTGGCCAGGCTCCGGCTCACATCGTGAGCCCACTTGAACTCCAGAAGGCGGAGCAGAACGCCACCCAGACCCGGCAGCAGCACATGGATGCGCTGAAGGGATTCCTGGGCTCGGCCGATGCCCAGAAGGCATTGGAAAAAGCGCACATGGATCCGGTCCAGGTGCAGAACGCGATTGCGGGTCTCAACGATCAGGAACTGGCGCAACTGGCGACGCGCGCGAACAAAGCGCAGAGCGAGTTTGCGGCCGGCAGCCTGAGCAACAACGACCTGCTGCTCATTCTGGTTTTCTTCGCCGCGCTGATCCTGATCATCGTGGCTGTCAAGTCATAGTTCCAGGCAGGCGAAAATGAAGCGCCACGGGTTGCTGGCGGCTACGCTATGGGTAGCCGGAAGCTGTGTCGCTCAGTCTCCGCCCGGGGTTAGCCTGTGGCTGGATGTGCCCTTTGTGCACCAGCAGAAGCAGGCCTGTGGCGAGGCAAGTATCGCCATGGTGATGCAGTACTGGCAGCAAAAGCTCCACCAGCGGGCGCAAGCCCCGGCCGATGCGGCGGCGATTGTTCGTGAGCTGCCGCCCGGGCGGCACGGCGTGCGCGCCGCGGCGATGGTGCGCTACTTCAAGCAGCACAACTATCGCGCCTTCGCGTATGTGGGCGACTGGGGCGACATGGAGCAGCAACTCGCCAAAGGCCGGCCGCTGATTGTCGCACTCAAGCCAGAGGGCGACGCGTCGTTGCATTACGTCGTAGTGGCAGGCGTCGATGATCCAGACGAGGTGGTGCTGATGAACGATCCGGCGCAGCGCAAGCTGCTCAAGGAGGCACGCGCGCAATTTCAGCACGAGTGGAAGGCCACCGGCAACTGGACGCTGCTCGCCGTCCCCGAGCTGCAATGATTGCCGCCGGAACGATCTCGGCGCTCGCCTCGTGGTCGCGGCCGCTCCTTGTTTTGCTCCTGCTGGCTGGCTGCCTCGATGCGCGCGCTCAAGTTGCTCCTGCGCCGCACGGCGCGCCTCCTCGCAGTGCCGATCAGGACTTCGATGACGGCATGGCGATGGCGCGGGCCGGGCGCTGGTCGGAAGCGGAGCGCGCGCTCGAAGCAGGTTGGCGGCTGGCTCCTCGCGACGAGCGCTTTCCGGTCGAGTTGGCGGGAGTCGCATTCAAACAGAAGAGGAATGCGCTCGCGGAACGGCGGCTGCGCGCGGCGCTTCGTCTTGCGCCGCATGACAGGTATGCCAGCGATTTTCTGGCCACGCTCTACTTTCTCGATGGCAATCTTGAAGCTGCGTTGAAGTACTGGAACCGGATCGGCAAGCCGGAGATTGCGAGCGTGCGCGCAGATCCCACACCGCGGATTTCGCCGGCTCTGCTCGACCACGCGTTCGTGTTTGCGCCAGCCAGCAGGCTCGAGTTGCCTCAGTACCTGGCGACAGAGACGCGATTGCGCGCGCTGGGGATTTTTCCCGAGTTTCAGCTCGATCTGGGCGCGCGGGCGGATGGGCGTTTCGATGCCACACTGCGGGCCCGCGAGCTGAACGGGTTGGGCGGGGTTGGCTGGATGAATGCATTGATCGCGCTCCGCGGGCTGCCCTTTCAAGCGATCCAGCCGGGCTTGTGGAACCTGCGCCGGGAAGCGATCAACTTCGATTCGATGTTACGCTGGGATGCCGAGAAGCGGCGCGCATTTGCGCAGCTCTCTGGGCCATGGCTGGGCGGTGCAAGATATCGCTGGGAGTGGACGGCCGACCTGCGCAACGAAAACTGGGCTATGCGGAATGGTTCTTCAGGGCCGGCGCCGATTTTGGCCAGCTTTAACATGCGCACCGAGCGGGGCGGATTCGACGCGGCGTCGTACGCCAGCGGGCACGTCGGCTGGCAGGTAGGCGCGGAGGTGTCGCATCGGGATTTTCGCAGCGTGGCGGCGGGGACGGTCTTAACGCCGCAGATGCTCGCTGCAGGATTCGAACTGAAACAGCAGGCGCAGTTGACGGGCGTGTTGTGGCGCGTGCCGGAGCACCGGTTCACATTGAACGCCGCAGCGGAGTCGCAGGCGGCGCGGCTGTGGTCGACGTCTTCACAGAGCTTTGAGAATTTGTCTGGTTCGCTCGCCTGGCGGTGGTTCCCGCAGAGACAGGGCGTTGACTACGAAACCACCGGGCAGGTACGAGAGGGGCGGATCTTTGGACAGGCGCCGCTCGACGAGCTTTATATTCTCGGCCTTGAGCGCGATAACAACCTGCCCATGCACGCGCACATCGGCACGCGCGACGGGCGCAAGGGCTCGGCGCCGTTGGGCCGCGAGTTCTTTCTGCAGAACTGGGAACTGGATAAAAACGTGTATTCGAACGGCCTCGTGAGAGTACAAATTGGTCCATTGCTTGACATCGGGCGGATCGGCGATCCGGGTGCGGCGCTGGGTTCGCATGAGTGGCTGTTTGACACCGGGGCACAACTCAAGCTGCGTGTACTCGGGATGGGGCTGGTGTTTTCCTATGGCAGGGATTTGCGGAATGGGACCAATGCGTTCTACGCCGATGCGCTGAAGTGAGCCGGCGTCTGCACCGCTGGCTCGTCGGCCAAGCGGCAAATCCAACGTACAAGGGAACAAGTCAGTTTATCGAGCGGAATCGCTCGCAGGGTTGCTATTCCCTGTTTTCTGCTTTCTCCACTTCAACCAGTGTTGAGTAAAACGTTGCGCCGGCGCCCAGGTCGGTGAGGCGTTCGCTGGTGAGGACGTTGACGTTGGCTCCGGCAGGATGTTGCTTGGCCCAGTCGAGGCGGGCGGCGACTACGCCCAGAGGGAGATGGGCATTGAGCATGGCGGTGAGCTCGATGGCGCCGCGATCGTTCGAGACGCGGACGGGGTCGCCCTCAGCTACGCCCCGCGATGCGGCGTCCTGCGGATGAATTTCGAGCTTCTGATTTGTCCGGGCTTCCATCTGGCGATGGCCGGGGAGATTGGCGAAGGTTGAGTTCATGTAGTTGTCGTTCTTGCGGGCAAGCAGTTCGAGCGGGTATTTCTTTGCCGTTTCGCTCCAGCGCGATTCGATCGGAGGGTTGAAGCCGGGGAGAGCATCGAGACTGGCTGCGGCAAGAGTTTGCGAGTACAACTCGATTTTGCCGGATGGCGTGGCGAGCGGGCCTGAGGTGTAGGGCAGGAACGGATGCGCTTCAGGATCGGCGTGGATCGCGAGCGCTATGTGACCCTGGCGCTCTAGATCTTCGAACGTGATGTGCTCCATGCCGGGGTTGGTCGAGCGGCCATCAGGGCCGATGGCGAGCGCCTGGTGGATCATCTCCTCGGGCGTGTCGCGGAAGCAGGCCTCAGGGAATCCCATGCGCTGGGCAAGCTGGCCGAAGAGCCAGACATTGGATCGAGTCTCTCCGCGCGGCTCGATCGCTTGCTGCGAGAGCTGAACAAAGTAGTGGCCGTAGGCGCCTTGTACGTCGGTGTGTTCAAGGAAGGTTGTGGCGGGCAGGACGAAGTCGGCGTAGTCGGTGGTGTCGGTGAAGAACTGCTCGTGGACCACGGTGAAGAGGTCGGGGCGCAGGAGACCGCGGCAGACAGCGTTGTGGTTGGGCGCGACGGCGGCGGGGTTGGAGTTGTAGACGAAGAGGGCGTGGACGGGTGGACCATCGCCGGCATGCGCATCCAGTTGCGTGAGGGCATGGCCGAGCGCGCACATGTTGACGACGCGGCCGAGCCGCCCGAGGGGTGAGGCGAGCGCGAGATCGGGGCGTTCGAGGGCGTTCTTGTCCCAGGCGAAGGCGCCGGAGGTAGAGAGCTGCGCGCCGCCGCCGCGGTGCTTCCAGGCACCGGTAAGCGCGGGCAGCATGGCGATGGCGCGCACGGCGGTCCCGCCGTTTTCGCACCGCTGCACGCCGTAGTTGAGACGTAGCGCCGCGGGGCGCGTGGTGGCGTACTCGCGGGCCAGTTGCTCGATCTCTGAGGGTGCGATGCCGGTCCACGCGGCCACGCGCTCCGGGGTGTACTCGCGTGCGCGCGCGGCGAGCTGCTCGAAGCCGTGGGTCATCGCGGCGATATAGGCACGGTCTTCAAGGCCCTCGTTGAGCAGGACGTGCATGAGGCCGAGGGCCAGGGCAACGTCAGTGCCGGGACGGATGGCGATGTGCCGGTCGGCCAGCGCCGCGGTGCGCGTGCGGTAGGGGTCGATGACAACGAGACGCGCGCCGTTGCGCCGCGCCTCCTCGATGAAGGGCCAGAGGTGAATGTTGTTGCCGTGTACGTTTGCGCCCCAGGCGAGGATCAGCTTGGCGAGACGGAAGTCCTCAGTGGCCATGCCGAGCTTTTTGCCATAGACGAGATTCCACGCCTGGCCGCCAGCCTCGGAACAAATGGTGCGGTCGAGACGGCTTGCGCCAAGACGGTGAAAGAAGCGGCGGTCCATGGAGCCGTAGCCGAGCACGCCGATGGTTCCGGCGTAGCTGTAAGGGAGGATTGACTCCGGACCGTAGCGGTCGCTGATCGCGCGGAGACGCGCGGAGACGGCGTCGAGCGCTTCGTCCCAGCTAATGCGTTCGAATGCTTCATGCTCGCGGCCGCGAGACTGCGGGCCCTTCGCGATGCCGGGCCTGCGGCGCATGGGATAGAGAACTCGGCCAGGGGCGTAGACGCGGTCAAGATACCTGGCCACTTTGCCGCAGAGAAAGCCGCGCGTGACGGGCTGCGACGGATCGCCGGCAATCTTGACAGCGCGGCCTTCGGCGTTCACCGTTACGAGGACCGCGCAGGAGTCGGGGCAGTCGTGAGAACAGACGGCGTGAATTGCGTGGACGGCCATGAAACCATTGTACGGCTGTACGTGTGAACTAAACGCGACCATAAACTCGTTTAGTGACACTATATGCGATTACGATCTCGTTTGGTGACACTAAACGCGAAATCGCTTGCAAATGGTGACACCGTATGGGAAGATGATCGCGTATGGTACACAGGCGCTTTTGGCGGAACCTGCTCGAACAATCGTGGAAGCGGCGCACCGTGCTCTGGCTCCACGGGGTGCGGCGCGCCGGAAAGACGGTTCTCTGCCAAAACCTGCCGCGCATTGAATACTTCGACTGCGAGCTGCCAAGCGTACGGCGGATGATGGAGGATCCGGAGGCATTTCTGGATGGACTGCGGGGAAAGCGCGTGGTTCTGGACGAGATTCACCGCCTAGGCAATCCAGCGGAATTGCTGAAGATCGCGGCCGACCACTACCGGAACGTTCATATCATCGCTACCGGCTCCTCGACGCTTGGCGCCTCGCGCAGGTTTCGCGATACGCTGACCGGACGCAAGCGGGACATATGGCTGACGCCCATGTGTCTGGCCGACCTGAGCGCCGCCAAGGCCACGAATCTGGAGAGGCGCCTCGAGCGCGGCGGTCTGCCTCCGTTCTTTCTCGCAAAGGAGTTCGAGGAACGCGAGTTTCAGGAGTGGATGGACTCGTACTGGGCCAAAGATATTCAGGAGATGTTCAGGCTGGAGCGCAGGGACTCGTTTCAAAAGCTGACCGAGATGATGCTGGCGCAGAGCGGAGGCATCTTCGAGGCCACGCGATTTTCCGCGGCCTGCGAGGTGAACCGGAGCACGATTACGAATTATCTGGGTGTTCTGGAGGCGACGTTCGTGGCGCACGTGATTCGACCCTTCAGCGCGCGCAAGCAGAGCGAGATTGTGTCGGCGCCGAAGGTTTACGGATTCGACACAGGGTTCGTTTGTGCGTATCGCGGCTGGCGTGAACTGCACAAGGAGGATCTGGGCAACCTGTGGGAGCACTTTGTGCTGAACGAGATGATGACGCGGATGCAGTCGCGCGATGTGTACTATTGGCGGGACAAGCGCGGACACGAGATCGACTTCGTTCTGCTGGCCCGTGGCGGGCAACCCACGGCCATCGAGTGCAAGTGGTCGGCGACAGGATTCGATGCAACGAATCTGGCGGCCTTCCGAAGACAGCATCCGCAGGGCGAGAATGTTGTGCTGGCCGCGGATGTGAAGAAGGCGTACCAGCGCAACTACGGAACGCTGCGGGTTCGGTTTGAGCCGCTGGGACCGTTCGCGGCCGGGCTTTCGAAGCCGTAGACGCATTGCCGGCCGCGCGGCAATGCTGGTAAATTCTCAGTGGATTTGGTGGCGCTTTTACGGGCTGTCGCCGCTTCGCGACGAGGCAAATGCGCCCGGTTTTGAAGATTTTTGAGAAGGTGAAGGGATTTCATGCTGAAGTCAGGCATTTTAAACCCGCAGATTCTTTCGTTGCTGGCGCGCGTGCGCCACACAAACACAGTGGTGATTGCCGACCGGGGATTTCCCTTCTGGCCGGAAATCGAAACGGTTGATATCTCGCTGGTTGACGGGATTCCGCGCGTGCTCGACGTGCTGAAGGCCATCCGCGCCAACTACGTCATCGGTCATGTGTGGATGGCCGAGGAGTTCAACGGCGCTAACGACCCGCGTACGCGCGAGGAGTTCGGCTCCGCGCTGGCGGGAGTGCCGCTGACGTTTGAGCCGCACGTCGAGTTCAAGAAGCGGGTGCCACGCGCGATTGGGCTGATCCGAACGGGCGACACGACTCAATATGCAAACATGATCATCGAGTCGGCGTGAGGTGCGGGGTCAATCTCTCCGAAAGCGCAAAGTTGCGGGATCGAGTTTGCCGAATCGGATGACATTCGGTGGCCAAGCGCGAATCGGAACGGACAATGCAAGGCCGCGCGCATTACCATCTAGGACGTAGAGGTTTCGCTCGAGGAGCTCCACCATGAAGATGCGGCCTGGATCGCAGACAGGTTTTCTACTGTGCGGCAAGGAATGGAACGAAGGTGACGCGCTGGAAGTGCGCTCACCGTGGGATCAGGGTCTGGTAGGGCGCATCACCAAGGCGACGCGCGCCGATGCGCGCCAGGCCGTGCAGCACGCTGCGGCGAGCCTGCGCAGGACGCGCGCGCTTCCCCGCTGGAAGCGGCGCGAGATTCTTGAAGATGTGGCCGCCGCGCTCATCGAGCAAAAGGATCGCTTTGCGCAACTGATGGTGGCCGAGGTGGGCAAGCCGATGCGGCATGCGCGGATCGAGGTGGATCACACCGTGCTCACCTTCAAGACCGCTGCCGAGGAAGCGGCGCGGCTGGGTGGCGAAAGCATTCCTCTGGATCTGACTGAAGGCAACGAAGGCCGCTGGGGATTGGTGCAGCGTTTTCCGGTTGGACCCGTTCTGGCCGTCACTCCTTACACCTTTCCGTTGAACCTGGCGGCGCATAAGGCTGCGCCAGCCATCGCAGCCGGATGTCCGCTGATTCTGAAGCCCTCGCCACAGGCCACCTTTACGGCGCTGGCGCTCGGCGAAGTGATTCTGAAGGCCGGGTGGCCCGAGGAGGCGCTGGCCGTGTTGCCGCTCGATGACACCGATACGGCCTGGCTCGCCGAGAAGGAAGATCGCATCAAGCTGGTGAGCTTTACAGGATCGGCGAAGGTGGGCTGGGGACTGAAGTCGCACTCCGGGCGCAAGCGCGTACTGCTGGAGCTGGGCGGCAACTCCACGCTCGTGGTGCACAGCGACTGGACTGACCTGGACGACGCAGCGTTGCGCACCGCCCACTCCGCCTTCAATTGTGCCGGCCAGTCCTGCGTGAGCACGCAGCGTGTGTTTGTGGAGCGCAGCGTCTTTCAGACCTTCCTGTGGAAGGTAGTCGACATTGCTTCGAAGCTGACTATCGGCGACCCTGCGAATGATGCGACCGACGTTGGCCCACTGATCCGGTTGAACGAAGCTGAGCGTGTGGAGTCGTGGATCAAGGAGGCCGTTACCGGCGGCGCTAAGCTCGTGGCAGGCGGCGAGCGCAATGGATCAATCGTGACGCCCGCAATCCTGACCGCGACCGCTCCTGGCATGAAGCTGCACGACGAGGAGGTTCTGGGGCCCGTACTTGCCATTGAACCCTACGAAGATTTTGAAGATGCGCTGGCGCGAGTAAATCGCTCCAGGTACGGACTGCAGGCGGGGCTGTTCACGCGCGACGCCGGACGCATTTTGACCGCTTATCGCGAGCTGGAGGTCGGAGCGTTGATTGTGGGGGATACGCCCAGTTGGCGGCTCGACCCCATGCCCTTCGGCGGAGTCAAGGATTCCGGCCTGGGGCGCGAAGGCATCCGCTGGGCAATCGAGGAGATGACAGAGCCGCGCATGCTGGTCATGAGCGGCGTCGGGCAGGGCTAAGGTATTGTGCATAAATAACTGATTCATTCTGGCGATATGGTGTAGTTCCAGTCTCCGTGGAAGGAATGAGGCGCAAGCCTTATGGCGGCGAGTTGAGCATCGGAGATTTTCACTCCCTTGGGACCACATAGTTTCCCGGCACGACCCGGCGTCCGCCAAAAAGAGGTGCATCGACATGGCTGAGATACTCCCCGCCATCTTTTTGGGTCACGGCAATCCGATGAATGCGATTCAAAGCAACGTCTATACGAAGGCATGGAATGACATGGGTCGTACAAGACCCAGGCCCAAAGCCGTTCTTTCGATCTCCGCACATTGGTTTGTACCAGAAACTGGCGTGACCGTTGCCACCTCGCCAAGGACGATTCACGATTTTGGTGGATTTCCAGGAGAACTATATCGAGTGCAGTATCCTGCCCCCGGTGATCCAGCGCTGGCACGCAGAGTGCAACAGTTGCTCGCGCCGCTGGAGGTGAAGCTCGATAATTCCTGGGGGCTTGATCATGGGACGTGGTCGGTGCTCCGGCACGTATATCCCGATGCTGATATCCCCGTCGTTCAGCTAAGCATCGACGAAGCTAGATCAGCGTCCTTCCATTTTGAGATAGGCAAAAAGCTAGCCCCTTTGCGCGAGGACGGCATACTCATCCTTGGTAGCGGCAATTTGGTCCACAATCTCCACGCCTACGCGTGGGGACGGCATATGCCAGATCCTTATGACTGGGCTGTCCGATTCGAAACGGAAGCGAAAGAGATGATGATCGCCGGCGCATATAAGCCGCTGATTGAATACGAAACCCTGGGGCCCGAGGCTCTTCTTTCCATTCCGACGCCGGATCATTACTTGCCCATGCTCTATGTGCTGGCCACCAGGCAGGAGCATGAAAAGATCTCTTTCCCAATCGAAGGTGTCGATGGCGGGTCGATATCCATGCTGAGTGTGCAGGTTGGCTAACTACACTCGGAACCCTGCAAAGCAGCGCTGTGGAACTCCCCATGCCAAGGAGGAAAACGCATGAAAGTAGCTTTGATTGGAATTACCGGGCACGTTGGGAGCCGTGTAGCCAATGAACTGCTACGGCGCGGTCACAAAGTCCTGGGGCTGGCACGACACCCAGCCGATGCTGTGTCACAACCAAACCTGACGGTAACCCCGTCGGACGCTACCGTGCCCCCGCAACTCTCACAATTGCTCGTTGGAAACGATGCTGTCGTGAGTGCCTCGCGCTTCGGGACATCCGCCCCCACCGCATTATTGGAAGCGATGAAACTGTCCCGTGTGCCGCGACTGCTGGTTGTGGGCGGCGCTGCAAGCCTCCGACTGCCCTCTGGGCAAAGATTGATCGATACGCCGGATTTCCCCGAAGCCTATAAAAACGAGGCTCGCTCAGGAGTGAATTTCCTTGCTGCACTCCAGAGGGAAGATCAGATCTACTGGACATTTTTATCGCCGTCGGCGGAATTTGTCCCTGGCGAGCGCACGACGCACTTTCGCTTGGGAACAGATGAGTTGCTCGTAGATGCGAATGGGCGAAGCTGGATTTCTATGGAAGATTTCGCCATAGCTCTGGTGGATGAATTAGAGCATCCCGCTCATGATCGCCGGCGCTTCACCGTGGGGTACTGAGAAGGGAGAAACATCCTGCTGGGAATCAGAGCCTTGAAACATCATCCAAACTCACACGAACGATAGGCCGTGCGCGTTATGCGTTCGAGTGGACGCCATGGCTGCCTGAAGCGGCTTTTGCCAAAGGGAATTCCAAGCGGATTGTGGCGCCGCCGCCGCTGCGGTTGTGGCCGCTCACGCGGCCTCCATGCAGCTTCACGGTGCGCTCGGCGATCGCCAGGCCGACGCCGAACCCGCCAGTCTCCAGGCTCCGTGCGCGATCTACGCGGTAGAACGGGCGGAAGATGGCTTCGGCCTCAGCCTCTGGAATTCCCGGTCCATGATCGCTGACTTCAACCACAGCGACGGGTTGGTCTGCGGCGTCACGCTCCGCCGCGACGCGTATCTCCACGCCGGTACCCGGGTTGGTGTACTGGATGGCGTTGCGCAGCACGTTCTCTATGGCACGGTAGAGCAACTGGCGGTTGCCCTGCACCGTACATTCGTCTTTTGCGTGAAGTGCGACACTGCATTGGCGTTGCGATGCCTCGTATTGCGCGTCGGGAAGCATCTGTACGACGACTTCGTTCAAAGAGATGGGCTCAAAGCGCTCGATGTTCTCGATGGCTTCAATGGAAGAAAGCGTGAGCAACTGGCCGATAAGCTGATTGAGCTTTTCCGTCTCGCGCTCCATGCGGTTCAGGTGTTTTGCTGTTTCTGGAGAACCATCTTCGCGCGCCAGCTCCAGCGCTACGCTCAGACGCGCGAGAGGTGAACGCAACTCGTGCGAAACATCGCGCAAGAGAAGCTGCTGCGCACCCACCAGCGACTCGAGCCTCTCCGCCATGTGGTTGAAGTCGTGAAGCAGTGCGTGAAACTCGTCTCCCGAGGAGAAACGCGACTGTTTTTCCGGCTCATTAACGCGCACCTTGAGATTGCCGAGTGCCAGTTCGCGCGCCGCCTTGCGCAGCCGGACAATGGGGCGCGTAAACAGGAGTACCAGCACGAAGGTGGTAAGTCCGCCAACGACAATCGCTACGGGAAGCGTGGGAGACGCAAAGTGTATAAGGTCGTCCATCAAGCTGTGATGCCGCTCCACATGAGGACGGCTGAGCAGAAAGAGATAAGCCTTGCCGCTTGACGAAGTGACCGGAACCCGCCAGATGAAGTGCTGAGCTGCTTGATTACTTGAAATACGCTCTGGGAATTGCGTTCTGGCTGCGGGAAGTGGAATGCCAAGGGGATTGCAGAGGTCTTGTCCCGAGCCGTCCTTCAAGGCGATTTGCTGCTCGATCTCCAGGCCGAATTTGCTCACTGCCGCGCAGCCGCCGGATTCATAGGCCTCCGCTGCCCGATGGGCGTCGTTTGCGAGGGCGCTGTGCAGGCCGTCGAAGAGCACATCCGGGCTTTCAAAGTGATGGCGGACAATGAGCGCAGTGGAG
>JAJYFA010000192.1 GCA_021790995.1 Acidobacteriota bacterium | reverse complement strand
GCGTTTGGCCGCGTTGCGCTCGCAGTCCTGCTTTTCGGCTCCGTCCCGCGGAGTTATAAACTCGGGCATAAGTGGCAGCGCCATGTTATGGCCCGGTGCTACGATCATCGCCGCCAGCTTGGCGTGATAATGCTCCGTTATGCGATCTGAGATCCCATGGGGAGAAAGACAAATACATGGAGCGATCCCGGCACCGCAAATAACGAAGTGATATGTTGTCCACTTCGCAGGTCTATGCAGTCACAATGTTTCGGAGTTGAGATGATCTCTTCAGGGCCTGACGACGTTGCCATCGCTGGCTTTGACATACCTGGGGCAGCATCTGCGGTCATGAGGCTCGAAGTTGCCAAGAAAAGCGCAGCAAAACCCATTGTTGTTGTCTACTATGAAAGAAACTGACGATAGAGGCATGCCTTGCATGGAAACGATACCTTGAAGGAGGAGGAGACAGTATGAAATTGCGTACGATGTTTGCTTTGGCGGTGTTATCGTTGGCAATCTGCGCTTCTGGCAGCGCCGAGAAGCCTAAATACTCCCTGACGGTCCACGTGGTATCGAGCGATTACAGCATCAGCTGCAATTCGAATTACATGTGCTACGGTCTGCCGAAATTGAATGTGACTATCGACGGCAAGAAATACATCCTGGCGAGCGAAAACGCAGCCGTTGTGACCGGAATAAACCTCCAAGGCACGTATCTTGTAAACGTGCTGAAGAACGGTAACTACCCCGCGCGGATCGTCAAGGACTACGCGGAGAATCCGGCGGAGTATCACCGCGTGATCGAGTTGCAGGTCGCCGCTGGAGTAGCAAGAAGGTATACAGTCGTCGGCGAAGGGGCAAACTGAGACGCTGCGCGCCGGGGGGGGATACAGCACTAGCGGCAAGAAAACAAACGGCCTGTTACGCAGCCGCGCAGTCTGTAAATACGTAAAATCTCCCGATGACATTCGCTGAATCGAAAGGAACCTGTCGAGATGACAAAATCACTTCTACTGTCGAGGCTGCCTCAAAGAAAATCGGCAGGCGATGTTAGAGTACGAGATCGCCGATTGGCCGCTCTGCGCTTCTCCATCATGCTCACGGCGCGTTGGGATGGCTGCCACGATCAGGATCCTGAACAGCGCGCCGAGTTGCGCACTGATCTCTCGCTGCTGCGCCGTTAATATGGCGAAAAGCTCGACGACATCGCCATCACCTTCGGGGTGGATGAAGCCATCAAGGCCAAGGACGATGTCGAGCGCACCGTCGTTGTGCCGCACGACATGAAGCCGCTTCCCATCCAGCGCGAAGAAGAAGTGAGCAGCGAATGGGGCAAAGAGGCCGGCTACGGCCTCTGAGGCGAAATCGCCGGATGGATTTGCTTGTTCAGCGCATCGAAAAAATGCGCCACCCGCAATTGCGGAGTGGCGCATTCCCGTCGATGCCCACGGCCGGCTTTATCGTCCGGCGACTGAGGGCCGCGTGTCGAGCTTGCCGCTCTTGTAGCCCGCGGCGATTTCGGAGATTGGAATCGGCTTGTAGTCCCCGGCGTGACCCGCCTGGCCAAACTCGGTCATGCGCTGGGCCACAACCTTGGCCATCGCCTCGCGCGCCGGCTTCAGGTAGTCGCGCGGGTCGAACTTCTCGGGCGTCTCCGCAAAGACCTTGCGGATCGCGCCGGTGATGGCGAGGCGGTTGTCCGTGTCCACGTTGATCTTGCGCACGCCGTTGCGGATGCCAAGCTGAATCTCTTCGACCGGCACGCCCCACGTCGGCTTCAAGTTGCCACCGTACTGGTTGATGATGTCCTGCAGATCCTTGGGCACCGACGAGCTGCCGTGCATTACGAGGTGGGTGTGCGGCAGCCGCTTGTGGATCGCGATGAGCACATCCATCTTGAGCACGGAGCCATCCGGCTTCTTGGTGAACTTGTAGGCGCCGTGGCTGGTGCCGATGGCGATCGCCAGCGCGTCCACGCCGGTGCGCTCGGCAAATTCCACCGCCTGGTCCGGATCGGTGATGTGCTCCAGGCCCGATCCGCCCGCGCCGTGGCCGTCTTCCACGCCGCCCAGAACGCCGATCTCGCCTTCGACCGTTACGCCGCGCTCGTGCGCGTAGTCGACTACGCGCCGCGTGATCTCCACATTCTCATCGAAGGTCGACGGCGTCTTGCCGTCTTCCTTGAGCGAGCCGTCCATCATCACCGAGGTGTAGCCCAGTTCGATGGCGCTCTTGCAGGTCTCAAAGCTGTTGCCGTGGTCCTGGTGCATGGCGATCGGAATATCGGGATTCAGCTCGGCCGCCGCCTGGATCAGCTTGAAGAGGTAAAGGTCCTCTGCAAACTTGCGCGCACCGCGGCTGGCCTGCACGATCACCGGCGACTTGGTCTCTCGCGCGGCCATCATGATGGCCTGAATCTGCTCCATATCGTTTACGTTGAACGCGCCAACGCCGTATCCGCCCTTGGCCGCTTCGTCGAGAAGCTGCCGCATAGAAACGAGAGGCATAAAAAATTCTCCTTTGGGTGGCTCACTTACAAGACTTGGGCCGCCGTTGCGCTCCGATCCAAAATGGCGGGAAATGACTCCGGCGCCGCAAGCCGCGATCATCCTTATGGTAGCAGAGACGCGCAAGGGAAATCTGCATCGGCGCACCTGATTCGGCTACGCGTTTCCATACTCAACGTTCGTAGGCTTCCGTTGCTTCAAGCTCCGCCGTTTCCAGAAACATGTAACTTCCCGAGGGCGAAGGCGTCACATGCGTCAGCCGCCGGTTGTGCACCACCAACGTGTCGAGATACCACAAATTCACAGCCGGCAGATCGCGCGCCAGAATCTGCTGTGCCTTGATGTAATCCGCGCGGCGGCGATTCAAGTCCTGGCTCTCGGCGGCGTCGTCGAGCAGCGCGTCAAGCTGCGGGTTCACGTAGCGGCCGCGGTTGGCGCCATGCGGAGGAATGCGCGCCGACGAAAACACATAGCTGAAGATATCCGGCTGCTCGTTGCCGCCGATCCAGTAGAGCGAGTACATCTGGAACGCGCCCCGCACCACATCGGCATAGAAGGTGGCGAACTCGTTCGAGCGCAGATCAAGCGCGATTCCAACGCGGGCCAGTTGCTGCTGCAAGACCGCGCCCAGCAGCCGCGCACGCTCGTCCGTACTGGTTTTCATGGCCAGATGCAGGCGGACGCCGCCGGCGCCGGCGTGGTAGCCGGCTTCGTCGAGCAGCCGTTCGGCGCGCGCCGGATCGTAGTCGTAGCGCACCACGTCGCCGGTCCAGGCCCATTGCGCGGGCGGCAGCAGGCTCACCGCGGGCTGTGCGTGGCCATGGTACAATGTGCGAATGATTAAATTGCGGTCGATGGCGCAGGCAATCGCTTGCCGCACCTTCACGTTCTTCAGAATCGGGTCCTGCGTGTTAAACGCAAGGTACTGAATCTCCGTTCCTGGCGCGTCCTCAACAACCAGATTCGGCCGTTTGGCAAGCTCCGGCAGCGCATCCATGGGCAGGGAATTGACCTCCACGTCGGCCGATCCTTTTTCCAGTTCGAGCGACTGCGTGATCGCATCGGGAACCACGGCGAAGCGCACGCGCGCAATTTTTGGCAGCGTCCACCAGCTTAGCGGGTTGCGTTCGATCACGACATCCTGGTCAATGCGCTGGCTCACAAATCGAAACGCACCCGTGCCGACAGGATTGCGCCAGAAATCCTTGCCGCTGCCTTCAGGCACCATGCCGATGGCGCGCGAGGAGAGATTCGTCAGCAGAAAATTGTCCGGCTGACGCAGATGAAAGACCACCGTCTCCGGATCGCGCGCCTCGACGGACTGAATCGAAGCATACGATGCGGCCTTGGGCGAGATAACGAGAGAAATCTTTTTGCCGGGCGTCCCGATTCCCATCGACGCAAAGGTCCACACTACGTCACGCGCCGTGAACTCGCGCCCGTCGCTGAAGCGCGCGCCGGGGCGCAGATGAAAGACCCAGGTGCGCGGATCGGTCTGCTCCCACCGCTCGGCGAGATCGGGCTGGAAATGCAGTTGGTCGTCGATGCGCACTAACCCGTCGAAGATCAGCTCGTCGATGTGCTCGGAGGCGAAGTCGGTTCCGACGCGCGGATCAAGACTCGTGGGACTCGACTCGATGAGGAAGACCACGGTCCGCGGGTCGCGTTGCGCATGGCGGCAGCCTGCGAGCAAAAGCAACGCTGCGAGCGCGAACGCTCTATGCATACGTCACCTGACCGAGAATTACAGCCCGCTTTGCTCCAGTTGCACTTGGCACATTTCCCGGCAGCCGATGCCACGTCTGCCACGCAAGCAGCGCAAAGGCTGCCGCCTCTTTTGCTTCAACAGGCATTCCGAAAGCGTCGCTGTCGTGCAATGTGCAGCCAAGCGGTTCAAGCCGCGCAGCCAGCATCTGCATCAGTGTCCGATTCCGCGCCCCGCCGCCGGAGACGATGTAATCCACAGCGCGCGCCTTCATGCGCGGTTGTGCATCGCGCGCGTAGCTCCACGCAATCGTCTCCGCCGTGAGCGCCGTAGCTGTTGCGAGCGCGTCGCAGGCGCTTTTCGATTGCGACCGGCACTTCTTCAGAAACTCCGCCGCGTAGGCTCTGCCGAACTGCTCGCGTCCCGCAGTCTTTGGCGGGCGCATTTTGAAGAACGGATGCTGCAGCGATTCCTTGAGAACCGACTCAATCACGGTGCCGCGCGCCGCCAGCGCGCCGTTGCGGTCGAATGGTTTGTTGAAGAGCCTTTGCGCCAGCCAGTCGATCACCATATTGCCCGGCCCGTTATCGAAGGCAAGTATGGCGCGCGGAGAAGCGCCTGCTGGAATGGCCGTGAGATTCGCGATGCCACCGATGTTCTGCAACACGCGCCCGCGCTTTGCATCGACGAAAAGAACATAGTCGAGCAGTGGAACCAGCGGAGCTCCCTGTCCGCCTGCCAGCATGTCGGCCGGGCGGAAGTTTGCAACCACGGGAACGCCGAGTTCCGCCGCAATGGCCTGCGCCTCGCCCGCCTGCCATGTGCAGGCAAGCTTGCGGCCGGCATAGGTCTCCGCCCGCGCCTGGTGATACAGCGTCTGCCCGTGGCAACCGATGAGATCGAGTCTGACGCCGTGCTTGCGGACAGTTGTCTTCACCGCCTCCGTGTAGGCAAGACCGAGCCTCCAGTTGAGACGCGCCAACTCAGCCGTCGAAGTTGAAGCGGCGTTCATCGCCGCCAGCACAGCTTGCCGCAGCGCAGCGGAATAGGCGAAATGCTCGTGCGCCAGCAGCCTAAGCCTGGGACCGGCATCATTCGGATGCCACACCCTCGCCACGCCTGTTTTTTTGCGGCCAGAGTGGGATTGCGAGATTCGCGCCACAGCAACATCGATCCCGTCGGCCGAGGTGCCGCTCATCACGCCGGCCACCGTCATGGCGCTCGTCTTCATGCCAACCCCTGAGCAGCAGCCTTCGCAACCGTTTCGCCAAAGCGCAGAATCCGCGCGCGCAGCGCCTCGAATTGTTTCGCGCTCAACGCGGCTGGCATCTTTGCCGGGAAAAGTTTCGCGCATTTCCGTGCCGACTCTCTCGCGCGCGCGAGCAAAATCTTGCGGAACGCTGCCGATCGCTCGCCTTCATAGATCAGCGCCTCGTACACCTGCAAAATCGGTTCGGGGTGGTGGCAGATCAGCGCCAGGTCTGCGCCCAGCCTCACGGTGGCAACAGCAGCCTCAGCGATCGGCATGAACTTGGCCACACCGCCCATCTCCAGATCGTCTGAGACGACGATGCCGCGATAGCCGATGCGCTTGCGCAGCACCGTCTGCATCCAGAACTTCGACACCGTGGCTGGCCGTGCAGGGTCAGCCGTCAGTGGATACGCCGCGTGATTCACCATCACCATCGGCATCTCGTCGCGCAGCGCGCGATATGGCTCCAGATCTTCTTTCCACAACTGCGGCCAACTGCGTTCGATCTTTGGCGTCTCCAGATGCGAGTCGAGCGTGCCGCCGCCGAGGCCGGGAAAATGCTTGCCGCATCCCGCCACGCCCTGCGCTGCAAGTCCGGCAAGAAACTCGCGCGCATAGGCCGTGACGCCTTCGCCCGTCGCGGCGGCCGTGCGCGTCTCCATCACCCTGCGCGACTCCGGCAGCGCCAGATCCAGAACCGGCGCAAACGACGAGTTGAATCCGAAGGACTTCGCGGCTCGCGCCACCAGTTCGCCGTGCTCGTGAGCGAGCGAGTCTCGGGTGGGATTCTGAGAATTCCTATTGTCCTTGAACCTCATCGCGATTGCGACCGTCTGCACCGAAGGAATGGGGGCAAGTACATCGCGCAGCCGATCCACTGTTCCGCCTTCCACATCGACAAACGCGCCGCAGTGTGGCGCGCAGAACCCTGTAGATTCGGTCAGCAGCGCGCGTGTCTGCTCGCGATCGACAATGTTGCGCTTGAAGAGGATGATCCCCGCCGGACGAATCAGCTTGAGCCACGCGCGCTCCATTGAGGTGAGTTCATTGCCCTCCAGCCCAACCACGAGCAAGCTTCCCGCAGCCTGACGCAAAGTCTCTTTCATCCCTTCTCCTTCAATTCCTGCTGAAGTTCTTCCAGCAGATTCAGCGCCTGCAACGGCGTTAGCGAATTCA
>JAJYFA010000191.1 GCA_021790995.1 Acidobacteriota bacterium | reverse complement strand
GACCTCATCGACCGCACCAGCCAGCGACAGCAGGACATCCACCTGGTGAATGGCCTGACTAATCAGAGCGCCACCACCCTCGCCGGCCCAGCTTCCCTTCACCGGCCGCGCATAGTACTCGTCGCTGCGGTGCCACTTGACGTAGGCGTCGGCCTCAAGAATCGTGCCCAGCCTGCCCACGGCCAGCGCACGCTTGAGAAACAGCGTCGAATCGTCGAATCGGTGCTGACTCACCACGCCCAGTTGAATGCCGGCCGCGCGCGCCGTCTGGATCATCGCCGCCGCCGTCTCCAGATCGACAGCCATCGGCTTCTGCACCAGCACATGTTTTTTTTGTTGCGCGCCAAGCTTCACCGCCTCCAGCCGGTAGGCAGGAAAGGTGCAGACATCGAGAAAGTCGACGTCCGCGCGCACGCTGAGTTCTTCCGGCGTAGCGACAAACTCCGCGCCCCACGCCTCGGCAAACTTCCTGCCCTTCTCTGCGCTTCCGTTCGTACAGGCCGTAATGCGATAGCCGATGTTTTTGTAAGCCTGCGCGTGCTTCCATGCGATGGCGCCTGTCCCAATGACTCCTACATTCATCACTGCCGATTCTCCCGTATCTAATCAAGTATCTCCCGAGCACTCACCAATTCCCAGCCCTGCTCGCTACACTCTTCTTGGGAGGCAACGCTCAATCCATGCGCACCGCCGCTTCGTTTTTTCTGCTCGCACTGTTTTTCTTTCCGCTCGCGCCGTTCGCGGCCGCACAGTCCTCCGCCGCCACGGATGCAAGCCGCAATGCCGACCTTCAGCTTGTCGTCATGCTCAGCCGCCACGGCGTGCGCTCTCCTCTGGGCGCTCGCGGCGAATACGACAAGTACTCCGCGGCGCCCTGGCCTGTGTGGAGCGTCCCGCCGGGCATCCAGACCGCGCACGGGGATCAGCTGATCCGCATCTTTGGCGCATGGGATCGCAAGAAGTTCGCGGACCAGCATCTTTTTGCCGGTGCGGGTTGCGCCGATGCCGCTCATGTAACCATCGTCGCCGACAACGACGAGCGAACGCGCGCCACTGGCAAAGATCTCGCAGAAGGCATGTTTCCCGGCTGCCGGATCACGGTCGACTCGCTGCCCGACGGTATGAAGGATCCGCTCTTCCAGCCCACCTGGCTGCGCACTGTTCCTCACGATGAGGCCCTGACCGCCGCCGCAGTTCTCGGCCGCATGGGCGGGAGTCCCAACAACCTTACCGCAGCGTACCACTCACAGTTGGCGCTGCTCGACCACGTCCTCGCCGGTTGCGGCCGCGTGCCGGCAAACCCCAAGCGCACTTCACTTCTCGATCTCCCCGCGCCCGTGCGCTACCCCGCCGCGACCCTCGCTGAAAATCTGCTCCTCGAATACACCGAAGGCATGAGCCAGGCGGATACCGGCTGGGGCTGCCTCGACGGCGCAACCCTGCGCACCATCATGCAGATCGACACTGCGGCCTGGGACTTCGGCTTTCGCACGCCGGCTGTTGCGCGCCCCTATGCATCGCCGATTCTCGACCGCATCCTGAAGACCATGCAACAGAGCGCCACCGGCGCGGCTGTTCCCGGCGCGCTCGGCAAGCCCGGCGGCCGTCTTGTCATCATGGCCGGCCACGACACCAACATTGTCACAGTGGCCGGCGCGCTCCGCATCGACTGGGTTCTCGACGGCCGCTTTGACGACCCGGCTCCCGGCGGCGCACTGCTCTTCGAGCTCTGGCGTCCACGCGATGGCGGCAAACCTTTCGTGCGCGTCGAATACACGACCCAGACTCTGGAGCAGATGCGAAACGCGGAGCCTCTGACCGCGGCGAATCCGCCCTCCACAGCTCCCATCTTCGTTCCCGGTTGCAGCCGCGCCGATCTTTCCTGCACATGGGAAGGCTTCGCGGCCGCCTTGCGCCAGGCTATCGATCCCGCGTATGAGACCAAGCCATCAGTTGGCCGTTGATGAGCGGACCAGCAAAACATCGACAAGGATGCTCAGCAGCAACATGCGCGGGCCCGCGATGAAGTCTCAGTTGCAACCTCGCATGTGAATCGGCAACCTTCATCGCGCTCCCGCGCTACTTCTCCGGGCGCATTGCCCCTGGGGCGCTATCATTTTGTTGCAAGCTTTTTAGGCCTTAACCCACCATCGAATTTCGAGGAATGCGCATGAAAGCTTTTTTGAAAATTGCAGCGATGGCACTGCTTTTGCCGGCCGCCTCCATCCCGCTCGCCGCGCAGCAGGATTACCTCAGCAACTGGCCCGCTGGGCGTTCACCCGAACAGGTGGGCAAGGCTCTGGCCGAGCACTTTGTCGTGAGCCCTCACCAGCACAGCCCCGGCACCATCTTTTACGGCGAAGTCGGCACCTGGTACGGCGCGCTCACCTTCGCCAATCTCACGCACGATACCGAGTTGCGCGACAAGCTGATCAAGAAGTTCGATCCCCTGATGCCCGGCGGCGCAGAACAGGCGCTTGTCCCCCGCCGCGATCACGTCGACGACTCCATCTTCGGTACCGTACCCCTGGAGATTTACATCCAGACAAAGGACAAGAAGTATCTCGACTACGGGCTCTCTTTCGCTGACAGGCAGTGGGAGGATCCACTGCCCAACGGACTCTCGCACGAGACACGCTTCTGGATCGACGACATGTACATGTTGACGATCCTGCAGTTGCAGGCCTATCGCGCCACAGGCGACAGGAAATATCTCGATCGCGACGTCAGAGAGATGGTGGCTTATCTCGACAAGCTCCAGCAGCCCAACGGCCTTTTCTACCACGCGCCCGATGTGCCCTTTTTCTGGGGCCGCGGCGACGGATGGGTGGCCGCCGGCATGGCCGAGATGCTGCGTACGCTGCCCGCCAATCATCCCGACCGGGCGCGCATCATGGCTGGCTATAAGCTCATGATGGCCGCCCTGCTCAAATACCAGGCCCCTGACGGCATGTGGCGTCAACTCATCGACCACCCTGAGGCGTGGGAGGAGTCGTCCAGCTCCGGCATGTTCACCTTCGCGCTCATCACCGGCGTTAAAAACGGCTGGCTCGACGCGGCCACTTACGGTCCCGCCGCGCGCAAGGCCTGGATTGCCGTCACCGGTTTCATCGATCAGAACAACGATGTAACCAATATCTGCGAAGGCACGAACAAGAAGGACGATCTTGAGTACTACCTCATGCGCCGGCGCAGAACCGGCGACTTCCACGGCCAGGAACCGATCCTCTGGGCCGCATCAGCGCTGTTGCGGTAGCGCGGCTGCAAGCTGGCGAGTCAGCGGGCAAGTGTGCGGCAGATAAAGCTGCACACCATCCTGCATTTCGCTGGAAGTCGAGAGAACGGGACCCCTCACTGCTGGCCAGCCGATTGGCGAACCTGCCGGCTTGCTGCTTCTTTCAATCCAGCCTCGTCAGATACGCATTCCCTTCCCGCGGCCGCGTATGCCGCGCAATGTACGTTGCCATCCTGCGATCGTCGCCCGGCGGACGGATGCGCACCCAGTAGCTGTGCTCGCCGGGAAACTCAATCACATTCGATCCCGGATAACGCTCGATCAGGCGCTTCTTCAGCCGCAGGGCGTCGCGCCTGCTGTGGAAGGCGCCGATCTGCACGCACCAGCGCCCACCCGTCGAGATCGGCTTCGGCGTCTCGTACACATCCATCTGCACGCGCGCCAGGCCGGTCCGATAGACGCCAATCGCCCTGGCCGAAGCAATCGTCAGGTCGATCATGCGGTCGCCCACAAAGGGGCCGCGATCGGTGATGCGCATGGCGCTCGACTGGCCAGTCCTCAGATTCGTCACCACCACAAGCGTGCCCATCGGCAGAGTGCGCTGCGCAGCCGTCAGCGCATTCCCGTCAAAGACCTCGCCGTTGGCGGCTCTGCGCCCCTCGTAAGGGGCGCTGTACCACGTGGCATAGCCAACCTCGCTCAGGACAGGCCGATGCGTCGCGATGAAATCGAGATCCGCCTCGTCGATCCCGCCCGGCGGCGCCGGCGTCACAGGAATCTTGGCAACCGCCGGGTTCGATTCCGGCGCAGCCTGCTGCGCTACCGGCGGCAGCGCCTGTGGCGGAATCTGCTTCGCACTCTCGCGGCGATGGCAGCCGCTCACGACTGCTATCGCCGCGGCCAGCACTACCCATCTTGCCGCACCGCGCACCCTCATCCAATCCATCGCCCGGTTCCTCAACGACGCACATCTCCGGAAGGTTTTTCGGAACCATCCTCAGTAGCGGTGTCTGGCGCCGCCGCTGCCGCGCTGCCCTGCCGTTCAAACCGGTCGGCCAGGTTACGCAGCGTATCGGCAGCCGACCGCAATCCCTGAATGGACTCGCGACGCACCTGCGGGATCACTGCGTCGTTCACATACACAATGGCATGGCGCAGTTCCATCTGGATCAGCTCAATTGCTTCGTCAATGCGCTGACCGATGCTGGGTCCGCCCCAGTTGGGCGTCTGATTTGAACTCATCGCAAGGATCCTCTCGCAACACGCAACTATCTTCCAAGGTGCGCGATCGCGCCTGCCGAGTCAATGCCCCCGTACGAGAACAGGAACCGCAAGAATTACTATGGACGCAGGGAAGACCATTGCGCAGAATGGCTTGCGTCTTCCGCTCAACCGCCGTCTGAAGCGCCTTCAGCCAGCGAGGTTCCGGATTCTGTGAGAGACTGCGTATTCTCGTTCAGGCAGAACCCCAGCCGCGGCTCGTGTCTCCCCGCAAGCCGAAGCCTCGGCCTGCTTTTGCTGGGCGCAATTCTCGGTCTTGGACTCGCATTCGGCAGGTGCAACCCGGCAGCCGCGCAAATCGCACCTGAATCCGCACCGCAAGCCTCGCCCGAAAACGCGCTCCCAGAGGCACCCAGCCCAGCACCGCAGACCGCGCCTGAATCCGCGCCACAAGCTACACTCTCCTCGCCTGCTCTGCCAACCGCGCCTGACTCCGCATCAAAAAAGCCGGAGAAAACCAGAGAACCGCTCAACGCGTGCGATGTAAAAAACACCGGCGCATCCATGATCGCCACAGGCGGCGTGCGTGCAGTCGCCGTGCTCGGTGTGGGAGACACCGAACCTAGCGCCGGTTTAACCCCGGTTGAGTTCAAGGTCTGCACCAGCTTCAAACCGATCGACTGGTACGAACGCTTCGTTACCGGCCCCAGCGTGATGCGCTTTTCGCCTGAACAAAAGCTGCGCCTGGCGGCGATCAACCTCATCAATCCTTTCAACCTCGCCACCATCGTCGGCGAAGCTGGATTCGAAGTGATGATTAGCTCGCACTCGCCCTACGGCCCGGGCCTCCGCGGCTGGGGCTATCTCTCCGGCACCAACTTCACGCAGGACATGACGGACCAGTTCTTCGGCACCTTTGTCATTCCCTCAATCACGCACACCGATCCGCACTATCACCGCCGGCCGGACCTGAGCATCAAGCGCCGTATCTTTCATAGCGTCAGCCAGACCTTCTGGCAGCGCGCCGATAATGGAAGCCATACCCTCAACTATTCCCAGATTGTCTCCCCGGTATTCGACATCGCCATCTCGAATCTCTACGTGCCCGATATTCAGACACACTTCACCGCCGATGTCACGCAGTATGCCGTGAGCCTTGCCACCGCACCCCTCAACAACTTCATCACCGAGTTTGTGCCTTCGATTGCCAGCCGCATCCACACCCGCGTGGTTTTAGTACAGCGCGTGATCAACCAGGTAGCCACCAGTCCGCCATAGCCGCCGGAGCCGGCGCGACGCTGGTGACGCGCAGCCACTTCACGGTCCAAGAAGCGGGATCGCTGCGGAATCCAGGTCCCGGAAGGAAGCCGGGCCCCAACACAGACTGAAAATTTGATTGATGTCCGTGTTTTTCAAGAGCGCCGCTTCAGTCGCGTCGCGCTACCAGGTATAGGCAGAGATAAGGATGGGCGGGCCGGCCTTGACGCCGATAATATCGGTCTTAAGTACTACTTCCAGGTTCTTGTTCTCCCAGCCACGCGGCAGCTTCGCCTCAAGCTGCTCCAGATACTCCGGCGATTGCACAAGCTCGCTTGCGGCTTCTGTCCCAAACGGTCCGATTCCGGCAATCACCACGACAGGCCCCCCAGTTGTGGCATTGAGAAAGCGCGCTACGATCGCGTAGTCGTAGGGAATGGAGAGATAGGGCCTGGAACTGTCCAGAGACCAGCCCGTCGGCTGCGGTTGTGTTGCATCGTCAATACTCTCAACCCCGGCACCCTCCTGGTTGTTTGTATAAGTGAAGTGAAACCGCAGTGGCTTCGTCAGCCGCATCGTCCATTCATTATTGATAGCGCCCACCAGAACGATGGGCCGCGAACTCACATCCGTCAGGTTGGTTTCGTGAGACTCTTTGACCTCGTAGCCCTTCCTATGCTGTTCGAGAACGCCCACAATGTGGGCCAGCGCAATGGCCGTCGAAACCGAGACGTGGTGATAAGGGTTTTCGTTCTGTTCACCGAAGGTCGTTGCCTCCGACGGAGGCGGCAGATTGTGGGGGTGCGTCGTGCCCAGCACGATCAGCACTGGCCTTGAAGAATTCAGAAGCGGATTCCAGAACTTCAATATAGCTGTTTCGCTCTGCTCCGAGACCTCGTAACGGCTGTAGGCG
>JAJYFA010000031.1 GCA_021790995.1 Acidobacteriota bacterium | reverse complement strand
CGCCTGCAACGGCGTCAGCGAATTCACATCGGTCTCGGCAATGCGGTCCACGATCTTCTGCGAGAGCGGCGTGAAGATCGTCATCTGCATCGGGTCCGGCTGGGTCTCCACCTGCACGCTCTGCCGTTCCTGGTTTTCGTGCTGGCGCAATACGTGTTTGGCGCGCTCAATCACCGCGGGCGGCAGCCCGGCCAGCCGCGCCACCTCGATGCCGTAACTCTTGCTGGCCGCTCCTGGCTCAATGTTGTGCAGAAACACGATGCCGCTCGCTGACTCCTTCACGCCCACGCGCAGATTGCGCACGCGGTGCAGCTTCTCGGCCAGCATCGTCAGCTCATGATAATGCGTGGCAAAGAGCGTGCGCGCGCCAACCTCGGCGTGCAGAAACTCAACCGTCGCCCATGCCAGCGAGAGTCCGTCGAAGGTCGCCGTTCCGCGGCCCATCTCGTCGAGCAGAATCAGCGAGCGCACTGTGGCCGTATTCAGAATCGTTGCCGTCTCCGTCATCTCCACCATGAACGTCGATCGGCCGCGAGCTACATTGTCGCTGGCGCCGATGCGCGTGTAGATGCGATCGACAAGGCCAAAACGCATGGCGTCCGCGGGCACAAAGCTGCCCATCTGCGCCATCAGCACCAGCATTGCGGCCTGCCGCAGGTAGGTGCTCTTGCCGCCCATGTTCGGCCCGGTGACAAGCAGCAAGCTTGGGCCCTCGCCACCGGCATTCAGATAGAGGTCGTTTGCAATGAACCGTCCTTCGCGCGTCTGCTCGAGCCACTGCTCGATCACGGGATGCCGCGCAGCCACCGCTTCCAGCACAGGCTCCTCGACAAGCTGCGGCCGCGCGTATCGCCGTGTCGCGGCCAGATGCGCGAAACAGGCGAGCAGATCTGCTTCAGCCACCGCTGCCGAACTGCGGCGAATGCGGCCGGCGCTTTCGAGTACGAACTTCCGCAAATCGGCAAAGATGCGTTTCTCGATCTCGATCGATCGGTCGTGCGCGGTAAGAATCTTGCGTTCGTAGTCTTTCAGTTCAGGCGTGGTGAAGCGCTCGGCGTTCACCAGCGTCTGCTTGCGCTCGTAATCGGCGGGAGCCAGCGCGAGGTTCGCCTTCGTAATCTCGATGTAGTAGCCGAACACCGAGTTGTAGCGCACCTTGAGCGAGCTGATGCCTGTGCGCTGGCGCTCGCGTTCCTCGATGGCCGCAATCGACCGCCGCCCGGAGGTTGATACCGTGCGCAGCTCGTCGAGTTCAGCGTCGACGCCCGCGGCAATCGCTCCGCCGTCGACAAGCGTCAGCGGCGGCTCAGCCACCAGCGTGCGCGCAATGCGCGCCGTCACATCGTCGAGTGTGTCGAGATGAGCCGAAACCGCTCGCCATTGTGGCGCAATCATTGCGTTGAGCGCGGCCTTCAACCCCGGCAATCGCGCCAGGCTGGCCGCCAGCGCACGCACGTCGCGCGGCCCCGCGGAGTCAAGCGAAATCCGCGCCAGCAGCCGTTCAAGATCGAGAATGCCGCCGAACGCGCGGCGAATCTCCTCGCGTTTCAGCAGGCCGCCGTGCGCTTCGGCAACCGATTCGTACCGCGCGTCAATCTCAGCCGCCGCATTCAGCGGCCGCAGGATCGTTGCGCGCAGCAATCGCTTGCCCATTGGCGTCAGGCACTCGTCGAGCGCGCGGAACAGCGTGGCGCGGTCGTCCTGCCCGGCAAATAATGGTTCGACAAGCTCCAGATTCCGTACCGTCACCTGGTCGAGTTCGAGCGCCGTCGAGTGCTCTTCGAACTTCAACGAATCGATGTGCGGCGCCTCGTTCTTCTGCGTAGTGCGCACGTAGTGCAGCACCGCGCCGGCCGCAATCGCCGCGGCCTCGTGGCCGCTCAGTCCGAAGCCTTCGAGCGAACGCACGTTCAGTTGCCGCTCGACCAGCTGCACGGCAAAATCGCGCGTCCACACCCAGTTCTCAACGCGGGTGCGCGCCGGAATCCGCTCAAGCTGCGCCGGAATCTCCGCGCTAGCCGCCACCAGCACCTCGCTCGGTGCGGCCATCAGCAACGTATCCACAGCCTGTGCCTGCGCATTCTCACCGCGAAACTCCGCCGTGCGAAACTCGCCCGTCGAGACGTCAAGCAGCGCCACCGCGCAAACCGATTCGCTTTTGTGCGCGCCCTTGGGTGCGGCTTCATACAGCGCCGCCAAAAAATTGTTCTGCTCCTGCCCCAGCCCCGCATCCAGCGCCGTTCCCGGCGTGAGCACGCGCGTCACCTCGCGCCGCACGATCTTTTTTGTGAGCTTCGGATCCTCCATCTGGTCGCAGAGCGCGATGCGGTAGCCCTTGCGCAGGAGGCGCGTCAGATACTGCTCCACGGCGTGGTAGGGCACGCCGCACATGGGGATGCTGCGCTCCCTGTCCCGCGCCGTCAGCGTCAGTTGCAGTTCGCGGCTGGCCACCGCCGCGTCGTCGTAAAACAGTTCGTAAAAGTCGCCCATGCGAAAGAACAGCAGCGCATCGGGATTCTGCTTCTTGGCCGCGCCCCACTGACGCATGAATGGAGTCGGTTCTGCCGGTTCCTTCTCCGTCGGGCGCTTTTCCCTCGGCTGCGCGGGCAGGGATGTGAGGACAAACTCTTCGTCAGCCGTCGCGTCGAGCTCTGGGGATGGTCCGGAACTGTGCTGGAGATCGTCGGGGTTCACGCTGGTTCTAAGACTATCGCGCTGGCGAGCCATCGCGGTAGAGGTGGAAACGGTGGAATTTGGCGACAATCGGCAAGTCGTCACGTCAGGCTTGTCGGTCAGACTGAAGGGCTGAGGCATGAGTGAAACCGTCGCGCCGGGGCACAGATGGGGCCATTCGTCATCTTCCCAGGGCTTTTGCCCTGTCAATCCTCGATTCGACCCTTCGGGAGAGATGAATCGCGGCCGAGGTCGCACTTTTTGTTGCCAATCGCATTTGCGCTGGAATCGGTGCTGCGATCCGCTTAATGTGATTTATGTCACAGTATACTGATGAGTGAAGCTATAAGGTAAGAGCTGCGATGTACTTGCTCTGGCTACGAGTTGCGGCCATCTTGTATGCCGCCGGATGTGTCGCCGTCTTCCCCGCCGTGCTCTCGAATTCGCTGTCATGGCGCAAGATCTGCGTCCACCTCGGCGGGATGGCGTTTTTCTTCCACTTCGTCTCGGTGGTGGAGATGCTCATTCAGGAGCACCGCTGGATGCCGGTCGGCGCGCGCGAGGTCGAATCCCTTCTGGGATTCATCGTGGCTGGCCTGTTTTTCCTGGTCTGGTGGCTCTACGACGCCATCTCTCTGGGCATCTTCGCCTTGCCGGCGACATTTTTCCTGCTTTTTGTTCCCTCGCTGGGGCCGGATCGGTACCATTTTCCTTCCGAGGGCGTGCGCATCAGTTGGCTGGTCGCGCACATTATCGCCCTTCTATTGGCTTATGCGGCTCTTTGCTTCAGCCTGCTTGCATCCGTAATGTACCTGGTGCAGGAGCGGCGCATCAAAGCCAAACTCAAGACCAGCAATTCGCGCCGCTGGCAACCGTTCGACTGGCTGCCGCCGCTCGACACGCTCGAGCGCATTGCTCTGGCCACGCTCGAATTTGGATTCCCCTGCATGACAGTCGGCTTGTTGATTGGCTCGGTGCTGGCGCAGGAAACCTCGCTGGGCGCAGCCTACTTCCGCGATCCCAAAGTGGTTGCTTCCTTCTTCATGTGGCTGGTTTACGTGGCGTTGCTGCTGGTGCGGCGTAGCGCAGGGTTGCGCGGACGCAGGGCCGCGTATGTTTCAGGGGCAGCGCTTGTCGTGATGATAGCCGTATGGGCCGCAAATCTTGTCAGCCACGTGCACAGGTTCGGTCCGCAATGACAATCGCACTCATTGGCGTGAACCACAAAACGGCGCCCATCGCGCTGCGCGAGAAGGTCGCCATCGGCCGCGACGAACTGGCCGAGACAACGCGTGCCCTTGCCGCGACGCCGGGAGTGACCGAGTGCATGATCGTGTCCACCTGCAACCGCGTAGAGCTGCTGGCCGTTGTTGAAAACTGTGACGCGCCGATCGCAGGCTTCCTCTCCAGCTACTTCGGCATTGACGCCCAGGTCCTTGAGCCGCACCTCTACGCCTACCACGACAAGGAGGCCGTCGGCCACCTGTTCCGCATGGCCGCGAGCCTCGACTCCATGGTCGTTGGCGAGCCGCAAATCCTCGGCCAGGTCAAAGAAGCCTTTGCCGTTGCGCGCGCCGCCGGCACCGTCTCCAGCCAGCTTGAGCACCTGCTGCAAAGCGCCTTCGCGGCGGCAAAAAAGGCTCGAACCGAGACGGGAATTGGATCGAATTCGGTTTCCATCGCTTCGGTGGCCGTCGATCTGGCCCGCAAAATCTTCGGATCGCTGCAGGGCCGCACCGTGTTCCTCGTCGGCGCCGGAAAGATGAGCGAGATCGCCGCGCGGCATCTGGTGCAGCAGGGCGCGGGCGCGATTCTGGTCAGCAACCGTACGGCCGAACGCGCGCGCCGCATGGCCGAAGAGATCTCGGGCGCCATCGTGCCCCAGGTAATCGACTTCGAGCAACTGCACGAGGCCGCCAGCCGCGCCGACATCGTCATCAGCTCCACGGGCGCGCCGCATCCTATCTTCCGTCCCGAACACGGCCAGACATTCCTGCACAAGCGCCGTAACCGGCCCATGTTCTTCATCGATATCGCCGTCCCTCGCGATGTCGATCCAGAGATGAACAAGCTCGACGGCATCTTCGTCTACGACATCGACGACCTGCAGCAAGTGGCCGTTGCGCACATGGTAGAGCGCAGCCGCCAGGCCATCGATGCCGAGGCGCTCATCGCCGCCGAGGTCGAGCGATTCCACCAGCGTCAGCGCACCGTGAACGTGGCGCCGGCCATCGTGGCCCTCCAGAAAAAGGCCGAAGAGATTCGCCGCGCCGAGATCGAACGCATGCACAGCCGGCTGGGCACGCTCACACCCGAGCAACTAGCTGCCGTCGAATCGCTCACGCGCGGCCTCGTCAACAAGTTTCTCCATCCGCCCATGCAGGCGCTCAAACAGGCAGCCCGTGACGGCGACGATGTGCGCCTCGGTGCCCTGTGCGATGAGTGGTCGGTTTCGCCGGCCGCGCCGGCTGAGGCTGAGTGCGCCAAAGAACCGGAAAATACTGCGCCTGAGCGTCAGAGCGTCGAATCTGGCGGAGACCGGCATGTCATCGACATCCGGTCCCTTGAAGGCCAAATGGGAGCGCGCCGATGAAGCTGCGTATCGGGAGCCGTGGATCGCAACTCGCGCTCTGGCAGGCCAACCACATCGCAGCACTGCTGCGTGGCGCGGGCCACGAGGTCGAAATCGAAATCATCAAGACCACCGGCGACCGCCTGCAGGAAGTGACCTTTGCGCAGGTAGGCTCCAAAGGCATGTTCACAAAAGAAATCGAGGAGGCGCTCGCCGAGAGCCGCATCGATCTTGCCGTGCACTCGCTCAAGGACCTGCCCACCGAGCTGCCGGAACCATTCACGCTCGCGGCCACACCCGTGCGCGTCGATCCGCGCGATGTTTTTGTGTCTGTGAAGCACACCAGGCTCGCTGATTTACCCAATGGCGCGCGCATCGGCACCAGCAGCCAGCGCCGCCGTGCGCAGTTGAAGGCGCTGCGTCCCGACATCGACGCGGTGGAGTTCCGCGGCAACGTCGACACACGCCTGCGCAAGCTCGCCGAGGGACAGGTTGAAGCGATTCTCCTTGCCGCCGCCGGACTCGACCGCCTGGGCCGCACCGACTGGGTGCGCGAACGGCTCTCGCCCAGCGAGTTTTGCCCCGCCGCCGGCCAGGGTGCGCTCGGCATCGAAACGCGCAGGGACGATGGCGCGACCATTGAGGCCGTCAGCTTCCTCGACCACGCCGCCACGCGCTTCGCCGTCGCCGTGGAGCGCGCCGCATTGGCCGCGCTTGGTGGCGGCTGCCAGGTGCCCATCGGCATTCACTGCCGCATGATGACGTTAGAAGCGGGAGAGCGCACGAGCGAAACCTTGCCGCGTGACGAAGTCTTCGCCGTCGTTGCCAGCCCCGCCAGCGGTGCCACCGTGCGCGTCTATCACAAGGCCGTACGCGAAACGAACGATCCCGAATCGCTCGGCCGGCTCGTGGCCAAAATGCTTCTCAAAGCCGGCGCCGGCCCGCTGCTTGCAGCTCACGGCGACACGTCAGCCGGAGCCTCGCAATGACCAGCCTGCCGCTCGCCGGCCGCCGCGTTCTGGTAACGCGCGCCGCGCACCAGGCCGGCAGGCTCAGCGAAGGTTTGCGCGCCCTCGGTGCCGAGCCGGTCGAAGTTCCCGTTCTCGAAATTCAGCCGCCAGCCGATCCCGCCCCGCTCAATCGCGCCCTCAGCTCGCTCGGCTCCTACGACTGGCTGATTCTCACCAGCGCCAACACTGTCCACGCCATTGCGTGGGGCAATCTGCTGGACAAGATGGAGCGCGTGAAAGTCGCCGCAGTCGGCGAAGCCACCGCCACCGCAGCCCGCAAAGCCGGCCTGACCGTGGATCTGGTTCCGGAGAAATACGTTGGAGAGAGCCTTGTCGAAGCACTTCTCCACAAAGCAAAACTCTCAGGAGCTTTGAAAGGGCACGACTTCAGTCGTGCCGAAAGCGTAAATAAAGAAGGCAGGGCTTTAGCCCCTGAAGGAAGCCTTCGCGGGCTGCGCTTCCTCATCGCCCGCGCCGAAACTGCGCGCGACGTGATCCCCGGCGCGCTCCGCGCAGCGGGAGGCACCGTCGATGTCGCCGATGCCTACCGAAACGCCATTCCCTCAGCCGCCCCGGCGCTGCTCCGCGCAGCTCTTGCGCAGGGAATCGACGCCGCCACCTTCACTAGCTCCTCCAGCGTGACGCATCTGGCCGAGGCCGCCCGCGCGGCCGGCATGGCATTCCCCCTCGCAGACGTTCCTGCCATCTCCATCGGACCCATCACCAGCAAAACCCTTCGCGAAAACAACTGGGAGCCTGCCGCCGAAGCCAACCCCTTCGACATCCCCGGTTTGATCGCAGCTACCGCTGACCTGCTGACCCGCTGACTCGCTTCGTTCAGCTTTCCCATGTCTTATCTTTCGCCCGGCACAGCGTCTCCAGATTACATTCTTTGCACTTCGGATTCCGCGCCACGCACACCTTGCGTCCATGCTGAATAATCTGGTGCGAGAAGCCAATCCAGCGCTCGCGCGGTAGCACATGCATCAACTCCTGTTCCACCTTTTGCGGTGTGTCGCCCTTCGCCAGATCCAGCCGCCGCGCAATACGAAACACATGCGTGTCGACAACAACGCCTTCGGCCTTGCCAAAGCAGACGCCCAGGACCACGTTCGCTGTCTTGCGCGCCGCTCCAGGAATCGTAATCAGTTCGTCGAGCGTCTGCGGGACCTGGCCACCGAAGTCGGAGATGATCTTGCGCGCCGCTCCCTGAATCGATTTCGCCTTGTTGCGGAAGAATCCCGTGGTTTTGATTAGAGCTTCAAGCTGCGGCAGCGTCGCCTTGGCCATCGCCTCGGGTGTAGGGAAGCGCCGGAAGAGTTCCGGTGTGACCATGTTCACGCGCGCATCGGTACACTGCGCCGAAAGAATCGTAGCCACCAGCAACTCCCACGGCGAGCGATGGTCGAGCGCGCACTCGGCCTCGGGATACGCCTCGTCGAGATCCTTCAGAATCGCGTTGACGCGCTCGGTCGCAAGTGGACCGCGGGTGGCAGGCTTGTCGCTCTTCATCTTCTTGGCTGGCGCCGGTGTGCGGGTTGGCATGATTAGGAGTTTAATCCTGTTGCGGTGGATCGCGGTTTGACTGTGGAATCCATTGTGGAGTAGAGTCGACATATGGAAACGATTCAGGTTGTGCTCGACAAAGAATTGCTTCTGGCGGCGGACCGTGCAGCGCGCAAAATGAATGCCAATCGTTCTGCATTGGTCCGCGATGCTTTGCGTGAGCATCTGCTGCGAATGGAGATGCGGGCGAAAGAGGATCGAGATCGCCAGGGTTACGCCAAGCGTCCCCAGACGAGAGACGAATGGGAGCCGTGGGAGGCGGAGGCAGCGTGGCCGGAAGAGTAGTCCATGGAGAAATTCGGCTTCTTCGCTTCGCGCCTCCAGATAAAGTACGGCCGGTGGTCGTGCTTACTCGCGATAGTGCGCTTCCTTACCTCGCCACTGTTACTGTTGCGCCTGTTACGTCGAAGATTCGCGATGTGCCTTCTCAGGTTTTGCTGGACGAAGAGGATGGCATGAAGACGCCCTGCGCCGTCAACCTGCACAACGTAGTGACAGTGCCGAAGGAACGCCTCGGCAAGCGCATAGCGCAACTCCGCCCCTCGCGCTTGAGAGAGATTTGCGCGGCGCTGCGTTTTTCGCTGGGTTGCGACAGCGCATACATGTAGAGCCCATGACTGTGCGTCGCCGGTCTTATAGCTTCCCCTCCAGCCACGCCCCCAGTTTCTCCACAGGCAGCCGGATCCCCACATAAAACTGCCCGAACAACCCGTACACCGCGCTCACTTCGTCGAAACGCATCTCGTAGATCAGCTTCTTGAAGACCACCGGATCGTCGGCAAACAGATCCACGCCCCACTCCCAGTCATCCAAGCCGATCGAGCCAGAGATGATCTGTTTCACCTGGTCGCCGTAACGGCGGCCGATCATTCCGTGGTCATGCATCATGCGCTGCCGCTCGGCAAAGGGCACCGCGTACCAGTTCGCGTGCTCGCCACGCCTGCGGTCCATGGGATAGAAGCAGAGGAACTTGGCGTCGGGAACGGCCGGGAACAGGCGCGGCCTCATCGCCTCTGCGCCGCGCTCAAGCGAGCTTGCAATCTCGGCGTTCCATTCTGCGGAGTGCGGCGCAAACCCCTTCGCCGCCGCGGCTTCGTAGGTCTTGCGGCTCGATTCGTAGAGGCCGAGCTCCACCACCGAAACATAGGAGTGCGCCGGCGTCAAAAAGTCGAAGAGCCTCGTCTGCGCCAGATCGAGTTCCGCCTGGTTCAGCGCCTCGAACGAATCGCGGAAGTGTACAAAGATCAGATCGCCTTTGTGCCCGAGTTCGGAGTAGAGCGCCGTGCGCGCGGGCGCATCGCTGCCGGAGCGTTCAAGCGCGCTCAGCGCAGCCACCGCCTCGGCGGCAACATCCTTGCGCTGGCTGTCTGCGCAGCCGCGCCAGGACTTCCAGTCGAAGCGGAAGAACTGGTGAAGCAATGCGGAGCCTTCAAGCGTGAGCGGTACAGGGGGGAAATCGGACAAGGGGAGCCTCCTAAACTTCTGATGCGATCTGACTTCATCCTACCAAATGGGAAATGCAGACGTGTGTTGTGGACTTTTGAGAAAAAATGCAAACGTGTGCAGAAACTTTTCTTCGTCTGCAGGCGCGCGCGCACCGCAATTGCGCCTGATCTGCCTATATACTGAGTACGCTCATGAGCGAAAAGATCGTTGCAGCAGTCGTTCAACTAGTCATTCACGTCATCCAGGCCGGCGGCTACGCGGGCATCGCGGGGCTGATCGTCCTGAACTCCTCGGGTATTCCCATTCCCTCCGAAGTGATCCTTCCGTTCTCCGGCTACCTCGCCTATCTCGGCCGGTTCAACCTGGTCCTTGTGGCTGCCGCCGGGGCGGTGGGATGCAACTTCGGCTCGGCCATCGCCTATTGGATCGGCGCCCAAGGCGGGCGGCCGCTGGTAGAGCGCTACGGCAAATGGGTGCTGATGAATCGTCACGACCTCGATCTGATGACGAAGTTTTTTGAGAAGTACGGATCGGTCGCCATTTTAGCTGGGCGCATGATGCCGCTGGTGCAGACCTACGTGGCCTTTCCGGCGGGAATCGGCAGGATGCCACGACTGCGTTTTCACATTTACACAACGATCGGCTCGTTCATCTGGTACTTCTGCCTGGCCTGGATCGGCATGAAGCTCGGCCAGAGGTGGGATACCGATCCCCGTTTGCAGGAGGCGTTCCATCGCTTCCACCTTGTGGTGGAACTGGCAATCGCCGCCTTGTTCGCGTGGTTCCTGTGGGCGCATATCCAGCGCAGAAGGGCAGGGGCTGGGGATTAGCACGTTCCGCGGTGTTTTCGACGTAAGACAAATTCGCAATCATCTTCAACGATGAAGGATAGGAGAATCCATGGCAACAAAGAAAAAAGTCAGCAAGACGGCCGTAGTTCGCACAGGAAAGAAGCTCGCGGGGCGCAAGGCTGCGCGATCGAAGGTTGAGCCCGCAAAGGGCAAATTGGGTGTGATGGTCGTCGGCATGGGAGCCGTCGCCACCACCATGATCGCCGGCGTCGAAGCCATTCGCCGCGGACTCGCCCAGCCGATCGGTTCACTCACGCAGATGGGCACCATCCGGCTCGGCAAGCGCACCGACAACACCTCGCCGCTCATCAAGGACTTTGTTCCGCTGGCCGATCTGAACGATATCGTCTTCACCGGCTGGGACATCTTCGACGACAACGTCTACGAAGCTGCGTCCCACGCCGCCGTGCTCAAGCCCGAGATCCTCAAGAAGCTCAAGCCCTATCTTGAAACCATCAAGCCCATGCCCGCGGTCTTTGACAGCTACTACGTCAAGCGGCTGCACGGCACCCACGTCAAGAAGGGCAAGAACAAGATGGATCTCGCCCAGCAGGTGATCGCCGACATTCGCGCCTTCAAGAAAAAGGTGAATCGCGTCGTCATGATCTGGGCCGGCTCGACAGAGATCTTCATGGAGCCCACGGCCGTGCATCGGTCGATTGCGGCCTTCGAAAAAGCTCTCGAACAGAGCGACATCGCCATCGCGCCCTCGCAGATCTACGCCTACGCGGCGCTCAAGGAAAGCGTGCCCTTCGCCAATGGCGCGCCGAACCTCACGGTCGACATTCCCGCCATGGTCGAGCTCTCGAAGAAGAACGCCGCGCCCATCTGCGGCAAGGACTTCAAGACCGGCCAGACCTTCATGAAGACCGTTCTCGCGCCGGCCTTCAAGGCGCGCATGATCGGCGTCAAGGGCTGGTTCTCGACCAACATCCTCGGCAACCGCGACGGCGAAGTGCTCGACGAGCCGCAGTCTTTCAAGACCAAGGAAGAGTCGAAGCTCGGCTCGCTCGAATACATCTTCCAGCCGGAAATGTATCCTGAGCTTTACAGCGACATCTACCACAAGATTCGCATCAACTACTATCCGCCGCGCGGCGACGAGAAGGAAGCGTGGGACAACATCGACATCTTCGGCTGGCTGGGCTATCCCATGCAGTTGAAGGTGAACTTCCTGTGCCGCGACTCGATCCTGGCCGCGCCCATCGCGCTCGATCTGGTGCTCTTCCTCGATCTCGCCAAGCGTACACCGAGCCTCCGCTCCATCGGCATTCAGGAGTGGCTGAGCTTCTATCTCAAGTCGCCGCAGACCGCCGAAGGGCTCTACCCCGAGCACGATCTCTTCATCCAGTCGATGAAGCTCAAGAACACGCTCCGCCACATCATGGGCGCAGATCTGATCACCCACCTCGGGCTTGAGTATTACGACTGAGTGAATACAACGAGTCAGGCAAGTTGAGGAGTTCGCAAGTCAGCGGGCTGGCTCATATGTTGATTGAGAAACAACTGCCATCGCTTGCGGGGCCGCTCCATGCCGCCCCGCGGCGCATGTGCGATCGCTGGACCGGGCCGCTGGGCGGGTACGAACTCTCGCTGGCCGGCTTCTGTTCTTTTCCCGGCAGTGTGCGGGAGACGAAGAATGGCGGGAGCAAATTCTTGCGGTTTGATTTGCAAACAAGAATACTTCAACATTTGTCATGCAGCTTCGAGTAATGGGATGATGTTCTGAACCGCATGAAGAACAGTTCTGCAGAACTCCCGCTGACCGCCCTCAAAAACTCAACGCAACACTCACATTAACCAGCCGGTTCGCAACCGGATTGCCGACCTGCGCCGAGTACACACCGCTCGCGAGGGCAATCGACTGGCCGAACAGGGGCGAAGCAAGAACATTGACGGGCGTGGCAAGGTTGACGTTGTTCAGCGCGTTGAGGGCGGACATGCTCAGCGTGAGCGCATAACGGCGGTTTGTTACCCCACCCAAGCTCGCATCACCGCTGCTGCTCAGACCGCGTCCGCCCAGGCCTCGAACCCGCTGATCTTCCGGCCCTGGTGCGGAACCTTTACCGCCGTGTTTCTCGCCCACCGTGCCTCCAAATCCGAACGTGCGGCTGAGCCTGAGGTTCAACATGAGATTATTCGGCCCGGTTTCTGTGTTGGGACGGATTGGAGTATCTTCCGGCCCCGGAGCAGTATTGAAGGATCCGTACTTCGTTACTACCACGTTCGCCGGGAGCGTCGAGGCCGTTGCCAGTGCGGGTCGAGCATCATAAACGCCGGTGCCGTAGAGGTCTTGCGGAAGCTGGATGCTGAATGGTTGCCCAGAACTTGCTATGAGCATTGGGCTGAGACGGAAGGCGAATGGCACGGCAAAGCTCCCGCCAATGACTACGCGATCACGAATGTCGAAGCTGGTGCGCCCATAGTCCTCGGAAAGATTCCATGGATTTGTCTGGAAGCTGAATTCTCCCGCAGGACTGCTCTGCAGGTTTAATCCTGCGTCGCCGTGAGCATCGTTAAAGACGTAGTAACCGAACAGGGAAACTCTGCTGGTCTGAACACGGATGTTCGCGACCAATTGCATCTGTTTGTAGATGGCGGCAGACGCGTAGTTGTAAATATTCCCGGCCGCCTTGCCGAGCGGTCTGACACCGCTTGTTGGATCGGCCGGATTGAAGGTTCCGGGTAAAGGCGCGTTGATATCATTCGCGAGAAATTGGTGAACGCCCCGGGAATTCACATACGTGAGCGAGGCGGTTGTGCTGCCAGGCAGTTGTCGTTCCATGCTTACCGCAGTATCCATGTCGTAAGGAAAAACAAGAGTTGGCGAAATGCGAAAGGTCGTGGGCGCCGACGTTGCAGCGCCCGTCAGGTCAGAGAGAGGCGGCGGGGTAGGGAAGAACTCAGGATTATTCAGGATATAGGTCTGCTGGTTTTGTCCATTCAAGCGGGCCGCGATCATCATGTGGTCATCATCAAGATGCGTATAGAAGATGCCCCAGCCGGCTCGAAGCACCGTCTTGGTGTTCGGGCCGTGGCCCAGGCCCCAGGCAATGCCAATCCGAGGGGCCCAGTTGATGCGCCTGCTGACGTAATTTTCCGATTCGAAGCGCAGGCCGTAACTGGCCGTGAAGTGCGGTGTGAGGCTCCAGTCATCATTCACGAAGAGGTCACCGTCAACGCGATTGATCGAGGCCCGGAGATTGCCCGCAGTTATGCTGAACTGACTGGGGCCGTACCCGGCCGCCTGAATCTGGGCCATCGTCATACCGTTCTGCAGCCCCTGCAATGTTTGCTGGTAATCCGTCAGTGAGTTGAAGGTAAACGTGCCGTTGAAACCTCCGTTCGTGACCTCATTGCGGGGGAGGTCAAGCAGAGTTCCGCCGAACTCAAGCAGGTGATGGCGGAGAGTCAGGGTCGTATAGTTTTGGACGGTATAGTGGGTTTCGTAGCGGTCGAAGGTGCCGGAGTTGTCGCCGCCTCCAGCAAATGCGCCGAGTACATCGACCGTCGGCGAAAAGTCCTGCGGTGTCTCCGAGTTGTGGAAGTGGAGATATTGGAAGAAGGTCTGGTTGACCAGGCGCGGGCTCAAAACCTGAGTGTCAATAATCTGAACGTTTTGGTGATGGAACGCCCGGTCATACGCTTGAGAGGGAAGTGACTGCGTGTCTATGCCGTCGTTGCGGTCGCTGATCTCATAATAGCGATAGCTTGCGCTGACTGTATTGTTCGGGCTGAGCTGAAAATCCACTCGGGGGCTGATGTTGGTAAGGATGCGAGGATTCAGAACCGAAGTTACATAAGGTACGACATTCAGACTGGAATCGAGGACGTCTGTATTGACGAGGCTGGCTCGATTGATATTGCGACGCTGGAAGTCGAAGAAAAACGATGCGTTCTTCCAGAGTGGGCCGCCGAGGTCGGCGTCCCAGAGCCACGTGTGGTACGAAGGAGGCGGCACATTTGAGGCGGACAGAAACGTGCTGACGGAATTCATCACTGAGTCGTTGTATTCGCTCGAAACATCTCCGTGGAAAGCTGCCGCCCCCGGCTTGGTGAAAATATCAATCCGCCCATACCCCAGACGGTCATTTTCCGCCGTAAAGGGGTTCGCGTTGACTCGAATCTCGCGAATCGCCGATTTGGGCGGCATATCGCTGCCCGTGAGGCCATTGACGTAGATTTCAGCTCCACCCACTCCAACGGAAGGGCCTGCCAGGGATGATATCTGGTTTTGGAGTTCGTCCGGGTCATTGGAAAGGGCATTCATGTTGTTGCCGGAGACGGACACAGCCGAGGCGTTGGATTGCGGAGATACTTCCAGTTGCGGAGCGTTTCCCTGAACGAAAACCTGCTCTGCCTGGGTTGCGATGGCCAGATGAATGTCCAGGGTGGCGATGCGTGGTGGGCCCGAAATGGCGGCTTGCTTCACCGCCGCCTGAAACCCAGATGCCTCCGCCGTTACCTTGTATCGCCCGGCAGTCAAGCCCGTGACGCGATAGCGTCCTTCTCCATCGGTCTGCACGGTGTGGGCAGGACCCGAGGGCAGCGGCACGACAAGTACCGACGCACCCGGTATCACGGCTCCGGAGGGATCCATGACGCGCCCCTCAAGAACACCGGACTGTTGCGCGTGAGCCACCCCACAAATCCATATCATGAGTGCAAGCCAGTAAATCGAAAACCACCGGTGAGGCATGAATGAACAATTTCTACGACTCCGCGCGGAAGCTTCTTCGCCCATGGTCGAAAGAACCCCGACTCGAGTTGGAACGCGGCTCGCCGGCGCGTCGTTCTCGTGAGCACTTTCGCAAGTTATTCCCAAAATCAGCCTTCCTTCTGTAAAGGGTGTTCCTTATGTTCGAGGGGCAGGCGAATCACAAATGCACATCCCGGTGCCGCATCCCGGTCGAGCTCCACCTTTCCGCCGTGGACAGAAACCGACCAATGAACAATTGACAGTCCCAGACCTGCGCCACCTTCGGCTCTGGAACGCGCCTTGTCGACGCGATAGAAACGCTCAAAGACTTTCTCCGCGTGCTCGGGAGGAATCCCCGGGCCGCTATCCTGGACCTCAATGACCGCGTTCCCATCGGCCGCGTGTACATGCACTCGAATCTTGCCGCCGGCCGGCGAATACTTCACCGCGTTGTCGATGAGATTGATTAGCGCCTGACGCAGGATGAGCCGGTCAGCGCGTACCGCGAGAGATGGATCTCCGTCCACGACAATCGTTTGATGTTTCTCCTCAGCCAGCACTTCGAGCAATGCCGCCGCTTCCTTGGCCAGATCGAGAACTCCCACCGAGATGCGTTGCAGTTGAATCTGCCCCGCGTCGGCCCTTGACATGGTCAACAGGCTTTCCACCAGCCGGGTGAGGCGATTCACTTCCTCCAACATGCTGCCAATAATGTCCCGGTAATACGACGCGTCTCCCGTGTTCTGAAGTGCAACTTCGCCAACGCTGCGAATCGCCGTCAGTGGAGTACGCAGTTCATGGGACGCATCCGCGGTAAAGCGGCGGAGTTGCTCGAAAGATTTCTCCAGACGTGCCAGCGTCTCGTTGAAGGCGAGTCCGAGTTGCCCCAACTCATCGCCAGGGTTCTGTATGGTCAGCCGTTCATTCAGATGTTCCGCGCTGATCTCCCTGGCGCGATTTGCCATCGCGTCCACTGGCCGCAAGGCCCGTCCGGCAATGGCATACCCGGCAAAGCCAATCAGCAGGACAGTGACTGGCAGGCCAATCGCCAGCACGGAGACCATGTCCCAGAACTCGTCCCAGAGCGGCTCCTCGCTGACGGCAAGCCGAAGCAGAAGCACACGCCCTTCAATTTCATGTCGGCGTGCCTCTACCCGCACTCTCGCCCCATTTTGCAATCGGTAGGTGTGAGGAGATCTGTCAAAAGGCTTCCGCGTCAAGTCTGGTGCGGGCCCGAGAGAGGAACCGTCCAGACCTTCGCTCAAAAACATCGGTTTGCCAGCGGCAGACCATATCTCTAACAGGTATCCACGTTCGGGACTGTCCGGGCGGGCTTCTCCTTCTTCCGAGCGAAGCTCAACTTCGCCCTCTGAAGACACGGAAATCAGGCCCTCCACCGTCTCGATCTCACGATCCAGACTGGCATCCTGTTGTTTTCTCAAGTCATGCAGGAGGTAGACAGAAGTTCCCACAGCATAAAACGCAAGCCCCAGGGCCAAAAGGATTCCGTAGAGCAGAGTAAGCCGTCCCCGCAGTGTTCTGCCCGGCATTGCTTTCATGAGGTCTCCTCGCTCAGGATGAATCCGACGCCGCGGACGGTGTGCAACAGCTTGCCTTCAAATGGGTCGTCCAGTTTCTTTCGCAAGCGGGCCACGTGTACATCGATTACGTTGTCGAGCGGAGTCGCCCGCCCCGGCTCCTTCCATACATCGCGCGCCAGCATTTCGCGGGATACAACCCTACCTTTGTTTCGCGCGAGGAATTCCAGCAATTCAAATTCCCGAACGGTAAGCTCCAGGCGCAAGCCTTCCCGCAACACTGTGCGGGTCACGGGATCGATCTCAAGAGTGCCAATCCTGAGCGATGCGACTGGCTCCGGCTTGCCCCTGCGTAACAGCGCGCGAATGCGGGCGCTCAATTCCGGGAATGCAAAAGGCTTGACCAGATAATCATCCGCTCCGGTATCCAATCCAGCTACGCGGTCTTCAATCGCGTCCTTCGCGGTGAGAATCAGGACTTGGGCCGCCATGTTCTGCTTGCGGAGTGCCGCCAATACCTCCAATCCATCGCGTCCAGGCAGCATCACATCCAAGACGATCAAGTCAAACGCTCGGTTGCTGGCTAGGAAAAATCCCTCCTCGCCGGTCTCGGCAAGCACGACTTCGTAGCCCTCAGCCTGCAAGCCTTCCAGCAGGGCATGGCCGACCTTCGGTTCATCTTCAATGACAAGGAGCCGCACGTTTTTACCCTCTTTCTTGTATAAAGGCAGATTGTGCCTGGGCGTTCTGAAGTGTTGCTGAAGTTCTTCTGACGATGAATTAAGGAAATTGTCAGAATGTCTTCAGTGTTGTCCTCGGTGATTGCGACTATAAACGAATAGGGTTCCGCATCTTACACCGCGGCGTATTGGACGACGCAACTGTCCCTGATCAGGCCCAAAGTGTATGAAGCCCCCAAAAACAAGTATCCGCAATTTTCTATACGAAGCACAGGATGAATACATCATGACCAACCGTCGAAATTTGCAAACGTTCGTAAGCCGCATGACCGCAGCCATGTTACTTGTCTTCCCGGTGGCTCATGCGCAATCCGCGAAACCTGCCGATAAGGTGCTGGCCCTCGTGGCCGACGTGCCGCTGCCCGGTCCGGCAGTCCGGTTCGATTATCAAAGTTTCGATGCGGTGAATGGCCAGCTCTATATCGCCCACATGAACGCGGACCAGCTCGTCGTCTTCGACGTGCGCGGCCGGAAGCTGGTTGCCAACCTCGACGGCTTCCGGCGAGTGCATGGGGTTTTCGCGGCTCCCAAAGTTCATCGTCTGTTTGCGTCGGCGACCGGCGACCACGAGGTCATTGCGGTCGATACTCAGACGCTGAAAATTGCAGGCAAGGCAGGGCCGATCGATTATCCGGACGGTCTCGCCTACGCTCCCCGGCAAAGGAAGGTGTTTGTTTCCGATGAGCACGGCGGAGTAGATGCGGTGATCGACGCGACCAGCAATACTCTTATCATCAAGATTCCTCTGGGCGGCGGCGCGGGAAACACCGTTTACGATTCCGTCTCCGGGCGCATTCTGGTGGCGGTGCACGGCGTAAACGAGCTGATCGCGATTGACCCGGCAACCGACAACATCCTGGGACGGTACCCGCTTCCGGGAATCGAAAACCCACACGGCATCGCGCTCGATGGAGCGGACCGCATCGCCTTTGTTGCCGGCGAGAAAAACCACTCGCTGGCCGTGGTCGATCTGAAGACGATGAAGATGCTTTCTACGTATGAGGTAGGAGACGATCCCGACGTGCTGGCCTTCGATCCGGGGTTGAAGCGGCTGTACGTCTCCGCCGAATCCGGAACAGTAGCAATCTTTCAATACGGCAACCGAAAACTCACCCTGCTCGGCTCCCTCAACATGCCTCACGCGCACACGGTGGCAGTCGATCCGGAGACGCATCTTGTCTACTTTCCGTTGCAAGATATCAACGGGCATCCCGTGTTGAGGATCATGCGGCCCGCTGATCAAAAGTAGATCGCGACGAGGCCGGAAAATAGCGATGCGATCATGGAAGCGGTTCTCGTGACGAACTCCGCCTCAAAGGGCAGGTCTTCGGCTGACGCGCGGAGAAATTCAACCGCCGTGTCCTCGGGAAGCCCCCGCCGGCGAGCGGCCTCGATCATGGCTTCCGAAGTATCCACCGCGATGACGCTTGCACCTCGATTCGCGACCAGCAGCTAAAATACTCCGTCGCCCCATCCTGCATCGAGCACATGCCGGCCCTTGAGCTCGCTGGCAGCGGCGAAGATCGCTTCCTGCTCAATTCATTCAGTCACCGCTCCCAGAAAGGAGGAACGCCAGCGCGCATACGAATCGGGCGTAAGATGCGAATCCCCTTTGCGCGTCGCCGCCGGATCAGCCGCAGACTTCAAAACACAAGAACCTTGTTTGCGTGCATGGTCCTTTGCGTGAGTTCGTCCATCGTGCTTCGCTTCGTTCCTTCTGCAATCATTTCCTGCCGGATGCCGCGGGCGTCCATGCAGGTACCGCAAATGCCAATCTGCGATCCCTTGGCTGTCAGAGCCTTTATCATGCGCTCGATATTGTAGTACCCATTTCACCAGGACCCATTGATCGCCCACCTTAAACGGCAGACCGTGAACGCGCAGAGTCGTGCCGGCCGTGATGGTCTGGCTGTCTTCGACATTGGTTGAAGCTTGCTGATAGACGAGAATCTCTGTTGCGCCGGTGAGGGTGGTAAACGCGCAATCAGTGGGTAGCTTAAGCGTGAAGGGGTGATCGCCCCAGGTGTTATGTCGGCGGTTGTTGTGCTGCGGAAGCCGCGTTCGCGCAGGATAACCGATGACGCGGTCATGGTGCCGCAGGTCGGGTCACAGCTCGGATTGAGAGTAATCTCGCCATCACTCAGTGGCAGTACGGTTTGTCCGGCGTAGATATTGCTGGCATTGAACTTTGGCGTGAAAGGCAGCCCTGTGAGTACCTATCCATTGAAATCCTGCGCAAAACGGGCAGGAAATTATTGAGTTAAGCAACGTGGCCGAAGGCGAGTTGGGGGGATGATGACGAGTTCCCGCAGCTTGAAGCCGGTGGTGATGACCTGCTTGCCAAACTGGGTAAGGTAGTACTTGTAGGTACGTCCAATCTTCTTGATCAGCCCGTGCAGGCGCCAATTTTGCAAATTGGGAAATCGCTTATTCCGAAAGGCCTACGGCAAAGTCCCTGTCAGAATTTTGATCATCTGTTAAAAGATCTGAACGCACGTCCTAAGTTTTGAACGAGCCATGATCTGACTGGCAGACTCGAACACCGATGAGGTTTTATCGGATTGACGGCGCTGCCTCGTAAAGGGACACCGTCATCCGGGTTGGAAGCCCCGATGGAGCCGCAACTTTCAGCTTTCGGACTCTTACTCCCTTATCCTCTTGTGCCTCGACTCTGTGTCGAACGCCATTGACGAAAACCCTCGTAATCGTTGAAACTGACAACGTTTCTCCTCGGATTGGCTTTTCGTTGTGAACGCCAGGATGATTCCTCGTCTCCCTATCGAGATTGGGGGCGGGACAGGTCCATGGCGGGCGTTGGCTGTGGAGGATGCAGCTAACCATCGAGCTCGGGCCGCGATGCGGCTGGAGCCGGGCGAAGGCTTTGCTCTGCGTATATGCAAGTGAGCGAGGTTTTCGTCCGTTGCCTGATTCTTCGTCCTTTTCGAGTGCATTGCCCGAAGGTTTAGCGCCACAACAACAGGCTGAGTCGCAGCGACCGGGATCGGCGTCATTGCGTGAGCTGTGGCAGATCATGTGGCGCCGCCGTCGCTTGATTGCCGCCGTTGAAGCGGGATTGCTGCTGGCCTGTCTCCTCTATTGCCTTGTTGCGCCCAATCAATATGAGGCCAGTGCGCGCGTCGAGTTGCGCACCTCGCCGGCTTCGTCCCTCAGCCTGGCGGCGCAGGATGCCTTCGCTTCGATCTCGATCCTCTCCTCGCCGCTGGCGCTGGAGACGCTGGCCGGCGTCCTGCGCAGCGACCAACTGGCCTGGCGCGTGATCACAAAGCTCAAGCTCTACGAGCAGCCGGGGTTTCGCGGCAGCTTCGGACAAAAGTTTCCGAGCTTCAATGCTGCAAAACCAGCGCCCGGCGCCGAGGAGTGGCTTTTGGATCGCTTCAGCCGCAGACTGCACGTGCAGACCATGCCGCGCACGCTGCTTATCGATGTGCGCTTCCGCTCGCGGGACGCGGCGCTTTCGGCGGCGGTGGTCAACGCGCTCATTCGCGCCTATCGGGAGCAGCAGGCGGAGTCGCAGGTTCAGGCCACGGAACAGGCCTCCGATTGGCTCAATACGCAACTCGCCGATCTGAAGGTCCGCGTGGATCGCGACGAGCAGCGTCTGGCCGATTTTGAGGCGCAGCACGGCATTGTGAGTACGCCCGAGATTCAGGCCAACGGCCAGCAAGGAGAAACCGAGCACGCCGCGGCGTTTCTTGAGATCGACGATCTGAGCCGGCAGTTGGTTGCGGCAACCTCGGACCGCATCTTGAGCGAGGCCGAGTATCGCGCCGCATCCCAGGGCGATCCGGAGTTGGTGATCGCCGCCGACCCGCGCCTTCAGGCGCCCACCGCCAACCTTTCAACTGCGCTTCTTGAGCAGATTCATGCCCGGCGCAGCGATCTCGAGCAGGAGCAGGCGCAGTTGAGCGCCGAGCACGGTCCCAACTTTCCTCGGGTGGTCGAAATCAGGCGCGCGTTGCAGGACCTGGACCGGCAAAAGAAGGCCGAAGACGCGAGGCTCGTCGCGCGTTTCCGCAGCAACTGGCAGACCGCCGCGGATCGCGAGCAAATGGTGCGCAAGAGCCTGGATCAGGCAACCAGCGAGGGGATGAAGCTGAACGAAGCCGCTACGGAGTATGCCGTTATGCGTCAGGAAGCAAATGCCAGCCACGATCTGTACCTGCGTGTGCTTGAAAAATCAGAGGAAGCCGGCCTGGCCGCGGGAGTGCACAGCTCAGACATCTCGATCGTCGATCCCGCGCGCCAGCCGGCCAAGCCCGTCGCACCCGATCCGCTGCTCTACCTTCCCATTACTTTTTTTGTCGGTCTGTGGGTCGCGGTTGGAGCCGCGCTTCTTCTCGACGCGCTGAAGATTCCGGCGATTCGCGCGGTTGCGGCTCTAGTGGCACTGCTCGCGGCCGGCGCCTGTCTCCATGCGCAGCCTCCCATGCCCAACACCTCGGGCCTGCCCAGCGGCGTTGTGAATCTTCCGCAGTCGCAGGATAACCACAACCTGCCCAGTCCAAAAGAAGCGCCGGCGATCTGGAACAGCACGGGAATTGCAGGGGCTGGCACTGCCGGCGCGTTGCCGCTCGGCGTGGCGCAGGCGCCCGCGCCGATGCCGGCGCCAATTGGCCCTGGCGACTTTCTCGATATCAGCGAGTACCACACCCCGGAGTTCCATTCCACGGTGCGCGTCGCCGCCGATGGCAAAGTGACGCTGCCCCTGATCGGCGACGTAAGTGTGAATGGCATGGATGAGCAGTCCGCGGCGCACGCCATTGAGACTGCGCTGGTCAAGAAAGGCATGTTGCTGCATCCGCTGGTCTCAGTGCTGGTGGTGGTCTACGCCGGCCAGGATGTAAGCGTGCTGGGCGAGGTCACCCATCCCGGCGTGTACCCATATACGTACCACCATCGATTGCTCGACCTGATCTCGGCGGCCTCGGGTCTCTCGCCGAACGCAGGCCGCCTGGTCAACATCTTCCACGCCAACGATCCCAAGACGCCGCATCCAGTGGTTCTCGACCCCAGCGGCACCGACACCACATCCAATCACAATCCGGAGTTAAATCCCGGAGACACGGTGCAAGTGAGCCGCGCAGGCTTGGTCTACGTGGTGGGCGATGTGATCCGGCCCGGCGGGTTCGCGGTCGACCCGACGCAGGGGCTTACCGTGGTGCAGGCGCTATCGCTGGCATGGGGGCCTTCGATCAACGCCAATGTCACCCATGCCGTGCTGATCCGCGAGCAGAAAAGCGGCCGCACCATGATCGCGCTCAACCTGAAGCGCATGCTGAGCGGCCAAGACCCCGACCAGCCCATACGGGACCGCGACATCCTTTACGTGCCTGACTCCTTCAGCAAGAACCTGATGAATCGCACGCTGGAATCGGCAATTCAGTCGACCATCGGCGTCGGCATTTACTCAGCGCTGGTCTATTCGCAGAGGTATTAGACAATGCGTCGAATTGCATGGGCGCTGCTGCTCATCTTCGCGTTTGCGATTCCCTGGGAGTACTCGCTCGACCTGGGCGAACCGCTGGGCAATGTGGCGCGCGTCGCGGGCTTGCTGGTGCTGTTGACGGCCCTTCCGGCTGTCTTTCAGGCCGGGCGCATCCGCGCACCGGGCGTATTCTGCTGGTTCACGCTCGCGCTCTATCTGTGGTTCTGCTGCACAGCTTTCTGGACCATCGACGCCGCAGTCACACTGGTCAAGCTGCGCGCGCTGTTTCAGGAGTACATGATCGTCTGGCTGGTGTGGGAGTTCGCCGATACACCCGGCGATCTTCGCAATCTGTTACGCGCCACCGTGGCAGGCTCGTGGGTTCTGGCATTGCTGACACTTGCAGCCTTTCGCTCGCCCGAAGCGATTGCCGCCGGCCAGATCCGCTTTGCCGCCTACGGCCAGGATCCAAACGACGTAGCCCGCTTCCTCGACCTGGGCTTTCCGCTGGCAGTTCTGCTCCTGAACTGCGAACGCCGCTGGCCGATGCGCGCGATGGCAATTGGCTTTGTCCCCGTGGGCGTTGTGGCCGTGCTGCTGACGGCCTCGCGCAGCGGATTTCTTGCCGCACTGGTCGCGCTTGCCGGATCACTGATTGTGTTCTTTCGCGGGCACGCACGGCGCGCCGCCACGGTGGCCTTCGCTTTGCCGCCATTTCTTGCCGCCCTTTGGCTTCTCATCCCGAGTGGAACTTATGAGCGCCTGGCGACGATTCCGCAACAACTCGAGGGTGGTGACTGGAACCAGCGGATCAACATCTGGTCGGCGGGCTGGCGCGCCTTCACGCATGCGCCGTTCTTTGGCACGGGAGCCGGAACTTTTGTCGCCGCTGCGCACACGGCGCCCATCGATACCGCGCACAACACGTTATTGTCAGTTGCCGTGAGCGGCGGGCTTTGGGCCTTGCTGCTCATGTCGATGCTGCTGCTTCTGGCGGCGCGCGCCGCGTTGCGCAGCCGCGGCCCGCTGCGGCTTGCGCTCGCCACATGCCTACTCGTCTGGGCTGTTACTTCCTTCGCCGCCACGGCCGAAGAGAACCGCACCACGTGGCTGCTCTTCGCTATCGTGATTGTCGCCGCGCGCCTGAGTGAGGAAGACGCGCCGGGTGTCGAGGCGCGCTTTCAGATTGGGTCGCATGAGCGGGCGTCAGCACGGGCGCCGGCGCTCACAGCGCAGCCAGGCTCTTGAGGATGCCATTCGCCGCCATGTCGACCACCGCCTCCAGCGCCGCCCGCACCCGGACCTTCAGTATTCACCGCAGCATCCTGCGCGCTGCAGTGTCTGTGGGCGCGGCTGGCGTCGCCGTCAAACTCGTGGCCACGGCGAAGGAAATCTCTGTCGCCGCCGTCTTCGGCCGCTCGGATGCGATGGACGCTTTTCTCGCCGCGGCGCTCATTCCCAGCCTGCTCGTCAACCTCATCTCGGAATCGATGAACCAGGCGCTAATCCCCACACTTATTCGGGTCAGGGAGCAGGAGGGCCGCGAGCGGGCACAGGAATTACTTTCGAGCTCGATGTTGTGGATGTGCCTCCTGCTCGGCGCCGCGACCCTCGCGATGGCGCTTCTGGCGCGCGCAATCTTCCCCCTGATCGCCTCGAACTTCGCGCCCGCAAAGCTGACTCTTTCGATCCGCCTCTTTTACGGCCTACTACCCATCGTGCTGCTTACCGGCATTGCCACCAGCTGTACGGCGATTCTGAATACGCTCGACCGTTTCGCTCTGCCCGCGCTTGCGCCAGTTGTCATTTCTGTCTCGATCATCTTTGGCGCGGCCTTTCTCGCCGGCCGTTATGGCATATGGGCGATGGTCTACGCGACTGTCGGCGGCTCGCTGCTGCACGTCGCGCTCGTTGCCTGGATGATGGAGGCGCACGGCTACCGGCTCCGTCTGCGCTGGTACGGGTTGACGGAGGCCACGCGCGAGGTGGCCGGGCAATATTGCTCCGTTTTACTGAGCAGCCTGGTCTCCTCCGGCGGCCTGCTCGTCGATCAGGCGATGGCGGCGATGCTGGTGGCCGGCAGCGTCTCGGCGCTCGTCTACGCCAATCGCTTTGTCAGCGTGGTGCTGACGCTGCTGGCCGGCGCGGTTTCAACGGCCATCGTGCCGTACATCTCGCGCCTCATCGCATACCACGATTGGGACGGTTGCCGCGCGACCCTCCGCACCTGGGTCCGGCTCACAGCGATTGTCTCGGTGCCCATTGCGCTGCTGCTCATCGCCGGAGCGCGTCCTCTGGTGCGCGTGGCCTATCAACACGGCCACTTCGGCTCACGCGACACCGCAGTCGTCGCCTCCGTGCTCGCCATGTTCGCCATCCAGATTCCGTTTTATGCCACAAGCCGCGTCTACTACCGGTTCATCGTGGCCATGCGCCGCACTGACCTGATCCTCTATTGTGGCATGCTGAATCTTGGCCTCGACATCGTGCTCAACCTTGTTCTGATGCGCTGGTTCGGCGTGGCCGGAATCGCTCTCGCCACCTCGCTCTGGATGGTGAGCACGTGTGTCCTGCTCGACCATTGGGCTCGCGTTCTCCTGCGTGAAGCCGGTGATCGTATGGAGCGAAGCGACGGAGACCGGGCTTTCTGATGGTTCCTCAAAGTGGAAAATTCTTACCCAGTACCATGCAAATCTATGCATATCAAGTTGATATAATTGCTATAAATCATTCAATCTAAATGATTATAGCGTGGGCCTCGAATTGCAAAACTCAGATTGGTTGGTCATTCCTGTTGCTTTGCACAGATTTGGTCCCCAATGCGTTTTGGGGGAGGGTATTAATGCACAGCTTGTCATGGAAAACTCTCAGTCTTCTTTCGCTTGGATTCGCTCTTTCGGCCGGTTTCGCTCGGGCAAATAACTATTCGGTTCTGTTTTCCAACAACAACGTTACCGGCGACCCCGTTGTGGGAACGGGAACTTTCAGTTTCAATGGCACCTACGGCGACGGAACGTACCTTCTGAGCAATCTGACGAGCTATAACTTCAACTTCACGGTTGACGGCTTCACTTTCACAAACAGCAGCATCGACACCGTCAATCTGACCGACGTTGAGGTTGTCATTTATGATGGTGGGACCAATTTCTACTTCGATACAAGCTGCTCCACTTCCGGTTGCTATGGTCCGCAAGGGGGCTCGCTGGATTTCACCAATGCATCCGGGAACGTGCTGTCAACTGAGCCCAATTACGCTGGACCGGCGCCCTTAAACGAATATTATGCTAGCGCCAGTTCCAGCGCTCCGAACAGTTCCTTCGGTTACTACGGCACGAGCATCCCCGGGGCGACGCCCGAACCGGAGCCGTTCTTCCTGCTGGGAACAGGATTGCTAGGCTTGTTCCTTTGGCGCTTCCGGCACGCGTAGCCGCTTAACAGACGATTCCCGCTTGTGTTGCATCGAGCTGGCCCCAGGTTCCTCGACGAGGCAATCCGGGGCCATCTGTTTGTGCGGGAGTCTTTCACTCGCGTGCAAGCGAGGGCCTGCCAGCTTATAGTGGTTCACAAAGCCGCCACGAGCCAATATGCCACGGGAACCCGCTCAATACCTGCTGCGCCTCGACGATCTCTGCCCCACAGTCTCGGCCGAAAGATGGAAGCGGTTCCAGTCGCTGATTGAAGAGTTCCATCTGCAGCCGATTCTGGCTGTGGTTCCCGACAACCGGGACCATGAGTTGCAGGTTTCTCCTCCAGACCCGGCGTTCTGGGATCGGCTCAGGGCTCTCGAATCGGCTGGAGCTTCGGTCGCCCTCCACGGCTACCGCCATCTTTGTACAAGCCGCGGGCGCAGCCTCGTCGATCTGCATCGCGTGACGGAGTTCGCCGGCGTCTCCGCCGCAACGCAACGCGCATGGATCGCGAAGGGCCTGCGCATCCTGCGCGATCACGGCCTCCACCCGAAGATTTGGGTCGCACCCCGCCACGGCTTCGATGCGCAAACCATCCGGGCGCTTCTCGAAGAGGGAATTGCCATCGTCTCCGACGGCTTTGCCCGGCGGCCATTCCTGCGCGGCGGCATCACATGGATTCCCCAGCAGCTTTGGGGTCCCGTTGAAAAAGACCGCGGCCTCTGGACCATCTGCGTCCATCCCAACACCGCAAGCGACGCAGAGATCGAGGCTCTGCGCAACTTCCTCGCCGCGCACGCGGCGCGATTCACATCAGTGGATCGCGCCGTCGCCGATCTTCAGCCCGCCACCTTGACCCTTGTCGAACGCATTCAGGCTGAGTGTGCTCTGCGCCGTCTCACGCTCTCCCACTCGCTGCGGCCGATCCGCCGGTTGGGATCTTTGCGCAAAAGCAAATCCGCGTAAAGTTGCTCCCACTGATCGAGCACAGCCTCCAGGCTGAAGCGCTCAACGATGCTTTTCCGTGCGCGCTCGCCGATGCCAAGCCGCTTGCGCAGCGGAATGCGCATCAGCCAGCCCATGGCGGCGGCCAGTTGTTCGGGATCGCCCGCCGACGTGAGCCATCCAGTCTCCCCATGCACAACCACCTCGCGTGTGCCAGGAACATTCGTGGCCACGACGGGCAATCCGCTGGCGCCCGCCTCCAGCAGAACCATGGGCAAACCTTCGTAGCGCGAGGTGAGGACAAATCCATCGGCGGCCTTCATCCAGCGCGCCACATCGGGGCAGAAGCCCGCTAAGCGTACGCGCCGGCCAAGCCCGAGGCCGGCGGCCATCTGCTTCAGCTCCCTTTCGAGCGGACCGGCGCCGAGAATCAGCAGTTGCGCTGTCTGCCGTGAGCGCGCAAAGGCATTCAATAATGTCGGATAGTCTTTGACCGGTTCCAGCCGTCCCACTGCCAGCCACAGGAATTCATCTACGAGGCCAAGTTCTTCGCGCACTTTGTGCCGTGTTCGCAGATCGGGCTTCCATTGATCCACGTCGATGCCGTTGCCGACAACGGAGAGCCGGTCAGGATCGACCATACCGGCCGCGACGTGCGCAGAGGCCGTGGCCTCGCTCACCGCGGTCACATGATCCGGCAGCCATCGGCTCGCGGCGTAGCCCAGCCGCCGCCATCGCTTTCCTGTCGCTGAGCTATGCAGAGTGTCAACAACCACCGGCGCCGATGCCGCCAGCCGCGACCACCGTGCCAGCCACGCGGCATGAGGCAGATGGGCATGCACCACGTCGGGCTTCTCGCAGCGGAGCCAGCGATGGAAGCGCCGCCATCCGCGGGGGTCGGCAAGCCCCTTGCGCATCCCGAGGCTGAGAAACGAAACGCCCGCCTCGACCAACTCCCGCACCGCCGCGCCGCCCGTGCCCGAGAGAGCAACCATGCTTACGCGCCAGCCACGCCGGCGCAATCCCCGGGCGAGCAGCATGGCCTGCTGTTCGGCGCCAGCGATGCGGTCCAGACCGGGAATCACGATTGCGGCGTGGCTCACGGCCGCTTCCACGCCTGCGCGTCAAGCAACTGCTCATAGGCGTCGAGAGCGCCTTCGAAAGCAAATTCATCGACCGGCCGGAGCCTGCCCGGATCGATGACAGCCATGCGCCGCTGCCTGCGGTAGCGAGGAAACATAGCCGCTACCGCAGCGCAAAGTGCCGCAACCACAAAGGAGGCAGCCAGAAAGGGTAGTGAGAGAAGAATGAGAAGAATCGAGAGCAAATGAAGAAAACAGTCGCGGACCACAGATCCCCCCAGCAGGACCGTTGACACACCGCAGGCCCAACCGGACCCCGCGGCGTCAAGTGCGGAATCACGATAGCGATTGCCTGAAGTTGCGCAGAAGAAGACCGCGAAGGAACCGGCGTCAACTCACTGGCGCAGCAGGAAGCGCGCACCGTGCAATTGCTTTGGCGGAAAACTTGCTCGACAACGGTGAGTCATGCTCAATAGAAATAAGCCGCGGAACTGATTGGCCCGGCATGCCCATCCGCTCGCTGTCTAAGCGAGCCCCATGCAACAACACAAGAGTGACCCTGATAGCTGGTCCTTCACTGGAGGTGAAAAACTGTACTTCTAGGAAACATCTGAAAGAGAAAAATGTCAAATTGCAAAATGCCCGCAGGAAAAATGGTTCATAAATTACCTTTGTGGCGACAGGTCATCTGCTGCGGATCACGCTCCGCACTCCTCGTGCGCGGCGACGCCAGTGTTGAGTCCGCCCATTGAGGCAAAGAATTCGTGGCGAACGCGCGCTCCCGGCCGAATGCTGTTGAGTGCCTGCAGAAGAGCGTCGGCCAAAGCTTCGGCAGAGACTTGCTCCGCGAGCCACGCGCCCCGTCGCTCACGCAGCAGATCCACAACCCCGCCCGAGGCCGGCGTGGCAACAAGTGGCAGGCCGGCCGCAGCCGCCTCCAGCAGTGCGTTGGGCATTCCCTCGTAGCGCGAGGACAGGACGAACAGCGTGGCGCCGGGAAAGAATCCGTAAGGAGTTCGAACGCATTCCGCGAAGCGGACTGTGTTCCCCAGATTCATGGCGCAGCAGAGAGCTTCGAGCGCGGCCTTTTCGCCTCCCGTACCGGCAATCGTCAGATCGGCGTCAGGAAATCGCTTGCGTACCATGGCCAGCGCCTCAATCAGCAGGTCGAAGCCCTTTTCCGGCGCCAGCCTGCCAGCGGCCAGCAGATGAGGCCCCGGGCCGCTCCACGCAAAGGGCGTCTCACAGGCAGCGAGAATTCCTTCGAGATCAACTGGATTCGGTAGCACCACAATTTTTTCGGCCGGAATGCCGATCTCGCGCGCCAGATCCTCGCCCATCGCGCGTGACTGGCAAATGATGCGATCGGCTCGCGGGTAGAGGAGCCGGTAGAGCAGGCGAGTGTACCGGGGGACACCACCACACGAGAGCGCTGCAGAGACTGTGCTGTTTTGCCGTACCAGCACGCGCGTCTTCCTCGGGAAGAATGGCCGAAGAAAGAGCGTGAGGAAGCCGATCTCGGGCGAACCGGCAAGAATGACGCCGGGGCGCACGCGCCAGACCAGTCGCAGCAGAGTGAGCGCGGCGGCGCGTGCGCGGCCAACTCCGAAGGGATGAACCGTCACCCAATCCGGCATGACGCCCGGTCCGGGATCCCCGGCCCGCACCAGCCCCAGATGCACCTCGAACCTCTCCTGCGAAAGGCCGCGCGCCAGCAAGGCAAAAACCTGCTGGGCGCCGCCGCCACCAAGCCGGGGTGTGAGCAGAAGGAGCTTTGTACGTTCCACAGTCTGTTTCCTGAAAGGAAGGTAATTGTCGCCCAATCCAAGGAGGATACGATGTGTTGGCGATCACTGAAACTTCCGAATACGCCTCTTATCAATGTCCTATACCGTTACATTTGTAATCTTTCTCCCAGAATCTGCGCAGTGGTCTTCCTGTTGGAGGAAGTCCCATCCGTCAAGGAGCGTATGGCAGATTCCGGGCTTTTCGATCATTCCCTCGATTCCTCACTCGATTGCTTGCGGCCGACGATCCTGGTTGGCGTCACCCATGCGCAGACCTGCCTTGTGCTCGGCGCGCGCCTGCGAGCCCTGCGCCGCGCCGGATTCCGCGTTCTGCTGGTCTCAAGCCCCGGCCCGCTGCTCGACCTGACGGCCATGCAAGAGGGAGTGGAGCGAATCGCCCTTCCGATGGAGCGCGGCATCGCGCCCTTGGCCGATCTGGTGGCGATGTTCCATCTGTGGAGGCTGATTGGCCGCTGCCAGCCCGATCTGGTCGAGTTCAGCACTCCGAAGGCGGGGCTGCTGGGTACCTTCGCCGCCAGGCTGCGCGGCGTTACGCGGCGTGTCTACATGCTGCGTGGCCTCAAGCTGGAGACCACGGTGGGCCTCAAGCGGCGCGTTCTGCTGGCGGCCGAACGCATGGCCGCCCGCTGCGCGCATGTGGTGGTATGCAATAGTGAAAGCCTGCGCAAGGAGGCTCTCGCCCTCGGCGTGGCTCCGGCAGGCAAACTGCAGATCTTGGGCGAGGGCAGCAGCAATGGCGTCAACATCGACCGCTTTTCGCCCGGGCCGAGCTCGGTTCGCCAACATTTGGGAATTCCGCGCGGCGCTCTCGTGATCGGCTTTTCAGGCCGCCTGACACGCGACAAGGGACTGCCCGAGCTGCTCGAAGCCTTTGATCTGATTCATTGTTCGGAGCCCACCGCGCGTCTGTTGCTGGTGGGGTGGTTCGATGGCTCCGAGGATGAGCTCGATCCCGTGATGCGGCAGCGCATCCTGCTCCACCCAAACATCCACTGCACGGGGTTCGTCCCCGATACGGCGCCCTACTATCGCGCCATGGATCTCATGGTCTTGCCCTCGCGGCGCGAAGGCTTTCCGAACGTCGTGCTGGAAGCGGCCGCCACTGGACTTCCCGTCGTCACCACGGAAACCACAGGTGCACGGGATTCTGTGGTCGCTGAGGTCACAGGATTGCTCATTCCGCCTGGCTATCCCGGCGCCATCTACGAAGCCGTGATGAAGCTCATACGCGATCCGTGGCTTAGGCGGCGCATGGGCCAGGCTGCCCGCGCCTGGATTCTGGAGCACTATGTGGAATCGCATGTGGTGGGCATGACGGTGGACTACTACAAAAGCCTGCTCGATGCCGGAGCCGCAACCTCTCTACAAAGCGATTAAGAGTCAGCGCATAAATAACCTGAACGAATGAAAAAAAGAACGTACTCTTTTCCCATAGGAAAAGAGCTGGCGGTAGTGCGGGGCGCCCCGGAATCGTTCTTGCGCTGGATCGCGAAGAGCACGCGCAAACTGGCTGCGGAGCCTGGCCGGCAAGGCTATAAGGTTGGCGACTAAGCCAAATCAAACAAATGTAGGAATTTTGCAAGAGGCTCTTTAGGCGCAATTTTGGGCACAAAGAAATCTCGGTCTCAGTAACTCGTTGACTTTAGATATGTTATCTGTGGTGCCGGGAGGGGGGGTCGAACCCCCATGACCGCAAGGGTCGGCGGATTTTGAGTCCGCTGCGTCTGCCAGTTCCGCCATCCCGGCTCTGCACTGCAAGTGCATCTAATTGAAC
>JAJYFA010000030.1 GCA_021790995.1 Acidobacteriota bacterium | reverse complement strand
GGAATGGTGAAGTTGGCCACGCCGGCGCTCGATAGCGTGACTGCCGTCGAGTTGTATGTGCCGCCGGACAGGGTCACGGTTCCGGTTGGGGCCTGCGCGCCTGCCGGACCGCTGACCGTCACCGAGACCGGCACCGAATTAGCGATGTTGTCGTTCAAGGGCGCGGTCACCGTGACCGTCGGCGTAACCGCGGAGACGGTCACTTTTTGAGTGGTGGTCTGCGAGGCGTAGGTAGAGTCGCCACTGTAATAAATGTTAAGAGTAACGGCGCCGGGCGACAGGCTGTCGGCGGGAATGGTGAGCGTGGCGCTACCGCTGGTTAGCGTCTGATTGTCGTTGTAGCCGCCGCCGGTCACCACGATGGTTCCGGTGGGCGTGACGGCGCTGTTGCTATTGCCGCTGTTGGGAGTCACATTGACGGTCACAGTGAGGGTCTGGCTGGCTGTGATTGTGGTTGCCGAGAGACTGACATTCAACGTGGACAATGCCGTGCCGATACTGAAGCCCGACCAGCCGTTGACCACGTTATACACGTTGAGCGATCCCAGGCCCGTCGCCATGTTGTAGCCCGCGACCGCCTTGTAGGCTACCCCGTTTGAGTTTGCCGAGGACTTTACGCTCGTGCTGGTGAGTGTGCCGACCGTGTCGCCGCTGTTCAGCGCCGTGCAGTTGGGAGAATTGATGCCTGTATAGGTTTGGGAGCTGACCCAGCCACTGCCGTTGTAGTTCACGCCGCCGATGGTCGCGCCCAAGTCGCAGGGCATGGAGTTTGTGCCCTGGTCGATGCTGTGAAAGTAGCAGTTGGTGTTGGAATTGGTTACAGTCTCTGAGCTGCAATCGGAGTAGTTCTGCTGGCCGGCCAGGTTGTAGAGCTCGGCCAGCGGAAGTCCCTGCGGCGATCCAACCTTTTGGTTGATGAGCGCCATGACGCCGGCCATCTCCGGCGAGGCGATCGACGTGCCACCGAACTCCTCGTAAATTTCTTCCGTGTTATTGGGGTAGGTGCAGGCTCCGTTTGCCGAAATGCATGCCAGGTAGGCGCTGTTCAGATACCCGTCGGCGGCGAAGAAGCTGACATCGGGCAGGTCGCGCACGCCGTCGTTGGGCACGCCGGCGGTGCCCTGGGCGCTGGCCTGCCACTCGGGTTTGACCCATCCGTCGTTGTAGAGAGGAATCGAGCCGTTTGCTGTGCCCGTAGTGGTAGCGTCCGTGGTGCATGTGCCGTTGGATGTGGAGTTGGTGCTGGTGGTGTTGACTACGCAGTTGCTTGCGCCGCCGCTGCCGCCGATGGTGTCGATGTAAGGAGCCAGCATGGGGCCGTTGCTACTGCTGTAATAGCTGCCGCCGCTGCCGCTGTAGATGCTTTGCCAGTTGTTCTGGATGGCATTGCAGGTGGCCTCCGGATTGGCGCCGCCCGAGTAGCCTTCGTAGACCAGAATACTGTTCAGGTAGGTAGCCAGAATAGGGTTCATGCAGGTGTCATTCCACGGAATCTCCGGTATATAGCCGGTCGCGCTTTGTCCTGTGGAACTGTTGCCAGCGTTGGTCGAAGAAGTATTCCAGTAGGGGCTAGCATTGGTGTTCGATGAGGGGCATCCAACGGCATTGCCGGCGGAGTTGATCGTTGGCTTGCACCAACTGAAGTCAGTGCCGCCGACGGCGACGTTGTAGGGCGTGGAGGCCAGGCCGCTGACCGAGAGACCGTATTGCGCGGAGTAGGGCCAGCCCACGTAGTCGCCGCCCTGGTCGCAGGCCGGGGAGCCTGAGTCACCCGCAGCCACAAAGACAGCGATCCCCTCGGCCGCGGCCGTCTGCCAGAGATTGTAAAATGCGACGTTCTGCGCGGTTCCCTGCGCGAGTTCGCACAGGCCATAGCTGACATTGAGGATACTGGCGATGTGATTTTCAACGACGTACTGGGCCGAATCGTAGACCGTGTCAACGGTGCCAGCCTGGTTCTGACCGGTGACGACGAGCACGACGGGGGAACCGGTCGCGACAGCGCCCGACCACTCCACGTCGAGCGAGTTCTCATCCAAGTCGCCGATGCCGCAGACCGCCGACGCGTTGGTGCTGGTGCACTCGGTGGCCGTCGTGCCTCCATCGCCGGTATCGATCTGCTCGAAGCTCGAAAGTGCCGGGAGGCCGAAGGAAGAGCGGAAGGTGGCGACATCGTTGCCGTTGACGGAGCGTACCGTGCCCGAGCCGCCGTAAGAAGCCGATCCCACATTGCTCTGAGCGATCAGGCTGGTACCCGCTATGGCAATGGCTTGGCCCGACCCCGTGTAGCCTGCACTCCAGGCAGGGGTCACATTGTAGATAGTGGCGAAGTCCCACGGCGTGACATCTTCTTCAAGGTAGGCATTCGTTGTCGAGGTTCCGGGAACGTTAATGCCGAACTCGGGGCGAGTGCCGGAAGCGAGGGTGGAGGCGCTGGACGCAACTGTGCTCGCCGGGGGAACTGAGGTTGCGACCGTGCCAGAGGCCGGCATTGTCGTTGCGGTGTTCGGCAATCGCTGCCAGTGGCCTGTCGTTCTGTTGAACTGCACTTTACCCACATCGCGATGCATCGGGTGCGGCAGGAAGTTGTGCAGCGCCTTGACGCCGACCACCACTGGCGCCAGCGCCGCCGGAATCTCGGGATCGCTCATGTTGCCGATGTGGGGAACGCCGTTGACCAACAGCTTGTGAATCGAGGTATGAAATGCGCTCTGAATCTCGCCAGCCGAGCCGCTGAAGCGGATGGTCATGCGATCCGGAGCGACGCTTTTGATGGCAAAGCCGTGGCTGGAGAGCCAGGACGTAATCGTTGCGATGTCCTCCGTTGCCGGGCCGTATTGTTCGCCGATTTGCGCCGGCGTGAGCCAGTGGTGATAATTGGGCGAACTGGAGTCGTACTGGTCCTTAATGAACTGTTCAAAAGCTGATTCCTGCGCGGCGCTCCGGCTTAGAACAAGTGTCAAATCCGGCATTGCGAAGTCTGGGCCGACAGCCCCCATATCGTTCGTGGCGTTGGCGTGAGGATTGGTATTGCCCTTGAGCGTGACGAGACGAGATTCGTCGATGCGGTTCACAATGCGGACGGAAGGCGCCACGTCTTGTCCCTGCGTGAATGCGGGGAAAAGGCAGGCGCTGGCCAGCACGAGGAGGGGGAGCGAACGCAGCTTGATCATGGTGTTTGGTCCTGGGCCCTTTCTTGTAAGAAACACTCGAAAGCGGGAAGAGTTGCCATGGCGTTGGTAAAAAACCGTGACGAACAGGCTCGGTTTGGGTTTATGAAACAAACTGGGACAAATCCATCATATGAGGTTGTTGGCTGGGGAAGTCATCTTTCGATTATCTATCTGTGTGAGCCGAACTGGCAGGCGTTGCCAGGTTGGGAATCGACGGCCCGGATTGCAACCCGCTGCCGAACCAGCGCAACCCAGAAGAATAGTTACCTGTGAATCCGGATCGGAACGCGTTCGTGGCAGCCCCAGCGGCCACGCCGGACATGCTTGAATCGTTAGACGCTGGCTCGTAGCAAAACGATGGCCAAAAATACAGGGAACGGGTGAGAAAAAGGCAGGGAAGGACGGATCCAGACCAGAGGCGAACGACCAGGCTCGGGCGGCCAGCGCAAAACCAGGGTTGCAGCTTTCAGATTCGGCCGTCTCCTGTCCGGAGCCGTCTCCGCGATTCCGCTCGGCCCGGTCGTCAATGCCGTCTCCGCCGACTGCTCTTCCGCGCTCGAACCCATCACCGAACCGATCCCGAAACTTGCACCGCGGCAGGTGCTGTGATACTTTCCGATCTTGTAACGTCTTCTTTTTATTCGGGGACCAAGGTAGGCCTAATTGTCGGCGGAGATACTGCGCGTTCATCCCGATGAACCCCAACCGGACCGGATCGACTACATCGTTTCCTGCCTGCGCAAAGGTGGTGTGGTCGCTTTGCCCACCGACACCTTCTACGGTCTGGCTGTCGACCCGGTAAACCTCCACGCTGTCGAGCAGATCTACCAGATCAAGACCCGGCAGAAGCACAAGCCGCTCTCGCTTTTGATCGCCAATCTGGCGCAGGCCTACGAGCTGGCGCGCGACACCGACCCGCTGCTGGACAAGCTGGCCGACCGCTTCTGGCCCGGTCCGCTTACCATCATCGTCCGCGCCGGAACCAAGCTTCCGCTACGTTCCACGGCCAACACCGGGAACGTGGCGCTGCGTGTGCCCGATGCCGCCATCCCCCGCGCGGTGGTCGAACGTTTCGGCCTGCCCGTCACGGCCACCTCGGCCAATCTCCAGGGCGCGTCGGAATGCACCCATGCCGCCTGTGTCCGCGACCAGATCGGCGATCGCATCCCCCTCATCATCGATGGTGGCCCCACCGGCCGGGCGCAACCCACGACCATCGTCGATCTCTCCCTTGGTTCGGGGCGCTGGGAGATTCTGCGCGAGGGTGCAATCCCCACCCATGAAGTCGTCATGGTCCTCGAGCGGTGAGAGATGCAGGGCGCGAGAGATCAATGGGGACGAAAACACGGGCGCGGCAAAGTGCGAAACTAGGAAATGGAAACTGATCACTGAACACTTTCCCGCTGCCTTGATGCCTGTTCGTTCCAAATCGAGAGGCCGCCTGAACGGCCTTCACCTTGCGCTGGCGATCCTTCTGCTCCTCGCGGCAGGTGGGATGGGATGGACGTGGTGGGTCTATACGCAAATTGAGAGCTACACCCATCAGGACCAGGCCGCCAAAGCCGATGCTATTGGCGTGTTGGGCGCGGCGGAGTATGACGGCCGGCCCTCCCCGGTCTATCGTGCCCGCCTCGACCATGCGCTTGTCCTCTACCATCGCGGCATCGCCCCACTGATCATTACCCTCGGCGGTCCCGGCGGCGACCAGTACACCGAAGGCTCCGTGGGACGCGAATACCTGATGAGCAGGGGCGTCCCCGAAAGCGCCATCATCGCCGATACCGAAAGCCGCAACACTGAAGAGTCCGTCCACCGTATCGCCGTTATAGCGCGGGCCAACGGTCTGCGCCGCATCGTCGTGGTCAGCGACGACACGCACATGTTCCGCATTCACGAGATTTGCGCCGCTGACGGGCTCAATGTGCTGACCTCGCCAAGGCCACACCCCGCCGTCGAAGACGGGATGGAGGAGAGCGAGCGTATCGCCCACGAGATTCTCAGCTATACCTTCTGGCGGCTGCATCTGCATTAGAAACAGGGAACCAGGGAGCAGAGGAGCACGTCAGCGAAAAACTGCACCCTCAGCGCATCGCAATCAGCATCGCCAGCGCAAATCCCGCCGCACTCGCCGTCGAGAGAAAATTGACCGCGTCGTTGTTCAGCCAGCCGCGTTCTTCGAGCGTTGCTCCCAGCAGACTGTCGAAAAACAGGCCGAAGACGGCTCCCGCGCTGCCGATCCAGAACAACCTCCAACTGCCCCGGAGCGCCCAGGTTCCTGCCCCGGCTACCGAAGCCGCAGCAAACACCCCTGCAAGGGATCCGGCCAGGCTCACCGCTCCGTCACGTCCCGGTTCGACTGCCTTGAACGAGGTGATCAAGCGTGGACGCCCTCCCACCACCTGCCCGATCTCCGATGACACCGTGTCGGCGGCGGCCTCGGCCAGCGCGGCCAGCGACAGGGCAAACAGCAGGTTTTGCGCGGCCGCATCGTAAGGCAGCCAGCGGAAATTCATCAGCCATGACTCGACAGGGCTGCTTGCGGCCATTGCCGCCAGTCCCAGATTGGCTGCGATTTGGGAGGCTGAGCGCCCCCTGCGGCCTTCGGCAGTGCCAAGTCGCTCTTTTCTTCCGCGTCCGGCATGGGTCGCGGCATAGGCCAGCAGCGAAACCGTGAGGGTGGGAATCAGCGCCGTGTGCCAGGGATCGTAGGGGACTGTAACGGTGGAAAACATGAGGCTGGCCATGATGAGAGCGCCGGTTACCGCTGCCGCCGCTGTAGCCGCCCGCACCTTCCATGTCACCAGCCCGAGCAATGCGCTCAGACCCAGAGTCCAAAGCGCAACCGAAGGTTTATGTGCACCCCACCAGTTGCACTCCAGCACCGCTTCAGTGCCTGCAAAGGGCAGCACCGCAAGCAGCACCAGCTTCGATTGCCAGTTTTGATCCACACTTCATCCTATCCCGGCTATCATGCTGTCTCGTGGTCGCGCTTGCCCAAAACTCCGGGGCTCTGCGCAGGTTGAAATCAGTTGACGAATCGCCGTTTTCCGCGTCGCAGGAAAGTGAGGATGCAGGAGGCGCGTTGCCGCCCGGCTGATTTACAATCACCAAGAAAGCAGGAAAGATTCCGAATGAGGCTTTTTCCCATGATTTCAGGCCAGGGGCGTGCCTTTTGGGCCCAGGCAGCGGGTGCGCTTGCGATTGCCTTATTGGCTGCAGGTTGCGGCGATAACTACAGGCCGGTGGTAACACCGGTTCCCAGCAGTGGCCCGCCAGCGCAGCCAACTTCGTACGCGGCCGTGGTTTCTACCACCGGTGTGGCGTCGGCCATTACCAATCCGCAGTGTTCCAGCACTGATGGCATCGTGACCTTCATTGATTATTCGGGCGATTCAATCATGACCGAGGCGTGCATCGGCCCCCACCCCACTGCCTTTACCCTCGACGAGGGCGGCTACACGGGCTACACACTGAACAGCGATGGCACGCTCTCGAACTTCTCCATCACGACCACGCTGCAGACCAAGAATGTTTCCTACTCCACCTTGTCGCCCACATCGAAGCTCGTCAATCTGATGCCCCCGTCCTCAGGGCTCTGGGCCACGGATCTGAATGGCGACCTGGTCGATCTCTTCAGTGGATCGCCGCAGGCTTTCAAACTGGCAATCCCGGTAGCTTTATCGGGAAGCGTCGCCACCATGCCTATGTTTATTGCCGGTTCTGGAACCCTTACAGGTCAGCGTGAGTACGTCCTCAGCCAGAATGTGCCCGATACCAATCAGCAGGTTGACGCAATGACCTGTGATAACCCGGCCAACTTTGCTTCGGTTCCCAGCGGCGTGGCGACGCCAATCGAGATCGTGAACGATACAACGGATCCCGCGATCCCCGTCGGCAAGTGCCCTGTGTTTGCGGTGCAAACCCCCGATCTGCAGCGTCTCTTCGTGTTTAACCGGGGCGACGATACCATCACGGTCATCAACAGCCAGAACAACACACTCGATTCCTGCAATCCGTTTAAGAATCAAAACGGACAATGGGTGACATGCCATCCGACGATCCAGCTTCCCAAAGGATCAGGCCCCATTTATGGGGAGTACAACGCCTTAACCCAGCAGCTCGTTGTAGCCAACTACGATGGCGGCACCGTCAGCGTGATTGACGTTCCCATCGACGAGTACGGTAACGACGCCAACACCTACACCAATAATCCGTGCACAACCTATGCATCGTGCGGAGCGATCACCGGCGGCTTCGGTACTATGTACACGATCAAGGTGGGCAATACCTCACACCCCAATCCGGCCAGTGTGACGGTTCTCTACGATGGATCGAAGGCGTACACCGCGAACCAGAACGACGACAATGGCAATGGCAATGGCACGGTTACTGTCGTCAATCTTTCGACCTACACGGTGGAAAAGACCATCCCCGTGGCTGGCCACCCGCGCACCGTCGTCAATACGCAGAACTCCGAGTTCGCCAAGATCTATGTGGACTCGCCTGACAGCCCGTACATCACCATCATTGAGTCGAGTCCGACGATCACAGACCAGATCGACACAACCGTGCTGATCCAGGGCCTGCCGATCGACATCCGCACCACCACGCAGAACGGCACCAACGGCAACAACAACTACAGCAGCCGCGTTCCGGGCTACGGGCAGCCCTGCAACCTCTCGGCCGGGCAGTTGACGTCGTATTACGGCGCCAATTACCTTTCCACACTCAAGCTTTCGCAGTGCGAGGCGCAGGCTTTGCCGTAACAGGGGCGAGCGTCATGGACGCTGGAAATGAATAACTCGAAGGGCCATCCCTCGCAAGGGAGTGGCCCTTTGGTCGTGTAAGGAGACGATTCTTACCATGGCGGGTGTGGCAAAGACGCGTCTCGACCTGTTTCTCGTCGAGCGTGGCCTCGCCGCCAGCCGCGAGCGCGCCCGCGCTCTGATTCTTGCCGGCCGCGTGCTTGTGCGAGAGCAAAAAATCGATAAGCCGGGAACCCCAGTCCCGCAGGACGCGTCTGTTCGACTGCTCGGCGAAGACCAACCCTACGTGAGCCGCGGTGGGTTGAAGCTGGAAGCCGCGTTGGCGCATTGGAACATCAATGTAGCAAGTCGCGCCTGTGTCGATGTGGGCGCTTCGACAGGCGGCTTTACCGATTGCCTCCTGCAACACGGCGCCGCGCACGTGACCGCTGTCGATACGGGCTTTGGGCAGATCGATATGAAGTTGCGCAACGATCCGCGCGTCGTACTGCTGGAGCGCACAAACGCGCGGCTGCTCAAGCCCGGCGTGTTGGAAAACCACGTCCAGAACCAGAAAAAGACTCTGTTGGTCATGGATGTTTCCTTCATCTCCGCAACGCTTGTGCTTCCGGCGGTCCTGGCCGCCGCGCCTTCGCTGGTGGAGACTGTGATTCTTGTCAAGCCTCAGTTCGAGGCCGGCCGCGAGCATGTAGGCAAAGGCGGAATCGTGCGCGATGCCGCCGCGCACCAGTTGGCCATCGACCGGGTGGCGGAATGCGTGCGCTCGCTTGGTTGGGAGGTTGTCGAGACCATTCCCTCGCCGATCACCGGGGCCGAAGGCAATCGCGAGTTTCTGCTTTACGCGCGCTCTTTTGATGGGAAGACCGTCTAAACGGCCGTGGAACAACGTCTGTGGAAAATGGGGCTGACTGGGTACCCATTTGACTCAGGTTACCCCAACAGATTGTGCTTTTCCTGATTTTGGTTTCGGCGCGTCGTTCACGATTTGCCTGTAAGTTGTTGGTGCGACTGCAACAGCCTGTTGGGCAAGGCGATAGAAGAGTCTTCCGCGCTGCGTGATTTGCTCCGGTTAAAACGAAAGGCAAACTCGTCGCAGCTCGCTAGCCCGGCGTCGTCGCGCAGGTGCTGAAAGCCGTCCACGAATTCACCGCCAGAGCGTTCAGCACCACGAAACTTTCCAGCATCGTAGCCTCGTCCGGCCGCGATCGCGCTGCTTGATGTAGACGTGTTCCCGCACCCTGGCAAGCACGCCCAGCGAGCGGTTGCCCCGCCGGCAGGTGGTTACCAGCCGCGTGTCTGCAGCAACTGTGATTCTTCGATGGTAGCTGCGGCCAGGCCTTTCATCGTGCCCGTCACCTGCTCGCTCACCTCGGCCAGAATCTTGGGATCGTTCCAGTGCGTGGTGGCCTGCACGATGGCCTTGGCGCGCGAGACTGCTTCCTCGCGTTCCTGAGGGTTGTTCTCCACATCGAGCGGCGTGGCGCGCTCCTTCATGAAGATGCCCGAGCCGACAAAGATCGCCTCGGCGCCCAGTTGCATCATCAGGGCCGCGTCGGCCGGAGTGGCAATGCCGCCGGCCGAGAAGTTCGGCACGGGCAGTTTGCCGGTCTGGGCCACCATGCGCACCAGTTCGTAGGGGGCCTGGAACTCCTTGGCCGCGGCGTAAAGCTCCTGCTCGGTGAGCACGGTGAGAATGCGCATCTCCCTGGTGATCTGCCGCATGTGCCGCACGGCGTGCACCACGTCGCCGGTGCCGGCCTCGCCCTTGGTGCGGATCATGGCCGCGCCTTCGGCGATGCGCCGCAGGGCTTCGCCCAGGTTGCGCGCGCCGCAGACAAAGGGCGTCGTGAAGGCGTGCTTGTCGATGTGGTGCGCCTCGTCGGCCGGGGTCAGCACCTCGCTCTCGTCGATGAAGTCCACGCCCAGCTCTTGCAGAATCTGCGCCTCGGCGAAGTGGCCGATGCGGGCCTTGGCCATCACCGGAATGGAGACGGCCTGCATGATTTGCTTGATCAGGCCGGGCCGCGCCATGCGGGCCACGCCGCCCTCGGCGCGAATCATGGCAGGCACGCGCTCAAGAGCCATCACCGAGGCCGCGCCAGCCTCTTCGGCGATGCGCGCCTGTTCGACGTTCATCACGTCCATGATGACGCCGCCTTTGAGCATCTCCGCCAACCCCACCTTCAGGCGCAGGCTGGTAGAAGTCTGATTCTTATCTTCTTTGGGTTCCGGCATGACATTAGACCTCGCGCTAACTCGGCTCGTTCTCCGACCGTGCAATTTTGTTTCTCTGAGGGCTGCAAAACCATGCGATTGCGGCGCAAACTCCGCCTGCGCCGCCATGCCGCTGACTTCGCTGCTCGCTTCTAGTTTAGCAGCGATGCGTGTTGCCTGCTGCATGAGTCGGAATGGCGCACTGCCGCAGCGCAATTCTTAAACCAATCCAATCTTGTCTGTCCTTCGCTGGTCACTCCTCTGCTTGTGTTATTTCCGGAATGACGATAGCGCAGCCAATGGCGGCAGGTGCGGGGAGCTTGAATCCGGGGCAGGCGGCTGGCGGTGGCGCGGATGCCGTGCAGGCGCTGGTTCCCGCGTCGCCGTCTACACCGGACATTGCGGAAGAATCGGCCTTTCAGGCGCCGATCTCGCAGTTGCCTGTGGAACTGGGCGTTGCGGTTCCGGTACGCGAGTTTCGTGTGCGTCAGTTGCTGGCGCTGGCGCCAGGCGAGGTGATCGAGACGCAGTGGGGCCATGGCGACGATCTGCCCTTGTCGGTCGATGAGGTGCAGTTGGCCTGGAGCGAGTTTGAAGTTGTGGAAACGCGGCTGGCGGTCCGCATTACACGGCTGGCATAGGAGAGCGATGAGCAAAGGCAGCGCGACGATGGGCGGAAGACGAGGGAAGACGGCTGGCTATGGCGGACTGGGATCGTGGTTGCTGGCGAGATGGCGCGGCCGGCAGCGCGCGGCGGAGCCGCGTCTGGCACTGATCGAGCGCATTGCACTGGCGCCGCGCCAGTCACTGGCGCTTGTCGAGGCCGAGGGACGGAGGATACTGGTCGCCATCTCGGCCGAGGGTGGGCCGGCGTTTTATCCGCTCGACGAAAGAGCGGGTGCGCGGATGCGCATGAAACCGGCAAGCGCATTTGGCGGCCGGGCGAGGATCTCGTGATGGGGCCCTGGTTTCTGCGCCTAGCCGCGGCGGCTCCAGTCTCCGCGCCTCTGTTGCCCGACCTCAACACAAAGCTGCGTGCTTCCGACGGGACGCCGTGGACGATTCTCTTCGTTCTGACGCTGATTACCCTTCTCCCCGCGATCCTGATGGCCATGACGCCGCTGGTGCGCCTGCTGGTGGTCTTTCACTTTCTGCGCCAGGCCCTCGGCACGCAAACCGCGCCCTCCAATCCCACGCTGATGGGACTGGCGCTGATGATGGCCTGGTTCATCATGACGCCGGTGCTGAATCAGGTCGACCAACAAGCGGTCGAGCCTTATCGCAATGGCCAGATCACGGGCATCGTGGCTATTGAGCGCGGCGCGCAGCCGGTCAAGCACTTTCTGCTCAGGTACGCGCGCGAGAAGGATCTGGCGCTGTTTACGGCCGCCGGGCAGATCCCCCGGCCCAACACGCCCGATGATCTGCCGATGCGCGTCGTGGTTCCGGCTTACATTCTTTCGGAACTGAAGGCCGGCTTTGCCATCGGCGCCGTTTTGTTTCTGCCGTTTCTGCTGATCGACATGGTGACGGCGGCCATTACTACCTCGATCGGCATGTTTCAGTTGCCGCCCGTCGTGGTTTCGACGCCGCTCAAGATTCTGCTCTTTGTGATGGTGGACGGCTGGAACCTGCTGGCGCGTTCGCTCCTGCACAGTTTTTGAAGGGTACCGCGATGACTCCCGATCTGGTTGCAGAACTGATGCGCCAGTTGCTGCGCGAGGCCATCATCCTGTCCGCGCCGCTGCTGGTTGCAACGATGGTGCTGAGCTTTGCGCTCAGCCTGGTGCAGACCCTCACGGGTCTGCAGGAGCAGGCATTGACCGGCGTGCCGCGCCTGTCCGCGATCGCCGTCATCATGCTGGTTGCCATGCCGTGGTTCCTCGAGCGGCTGGCGACGTACACGCTGCTGCTGATGGGGGATTTTCACCGCTATCTAGGGTGAGAAAGGCAGCTCTCGGCTGCGAGCAATAAGCTCCCCGCTGGGCCGGTTGAGCGGTATTCGGTGAAAGCGCCGGCCGCAGGTTGAGAGGAACTGAAAGCTGATGGCTGAAAGCTGAGATCGATGGCCGACTGGACGACATTCTTGAGCGCAATGGCGCTGGCCCTGGTGCGGATCAGCGGCATGGTGGCCTTTGCCCCGTTCCTTTCGTCGGCGTCGATTCCCGTGCGCGTCAAGGCGGTCTTTTCGGGCGCGGTTGCCTTTCTGCTTGCGCCCTTCGTGGCCTCGCTGCCGCATGCGCAGGTCCGGATCGATTTTTCGTCGCTTATCGGAGAATTTGCCGTCGGTCTTGTCTACGGCCTCTCGCTGGCTTTGCTCAACGAGATGATGCTCTTCGCCGGCCAGATTGCCGGTTTGCAGTTGAGCTTTTCGCTGGTCAACCTGCTGGACCCGGGATCAAGCATCGAAACCCCGCTGATGGGCGAGCTATTTCAGTTGATGGGCACGCTGGTCGTGATCTCGGCCGGCCTCGACCGGATTCTGCTGGCTTCGATGGTGCGCAGTTTTCGCGCTGTTCCCCTGGGCGCCTTTGCGCTTGCTCCCCCGGCCGCGGTGGCGCTCGTGCGCGCGGCGGGCGGCATCTTTCTGGCTGCGCTGGAGCTGGCCGCGCCCTTGCTGGCCGCAACCCTGCTGGTCGACCTCGCCGTGGCGCTTCTGGGCAAATTGAGCCCGCAGTTGCCGGTGATGATGTTGACCGTGCCGCTCAAAACGCTGGCGGGTCTTGTCATTCTCTCCGGGGCGCTGGCCCTGTGGCCGCGCTTTATCGAAGCGCGGTTTGCCAGTCTGCTCGACATGGCCCAGCGGCTGATCTCCATGCCAGCCTCGGCGCACGGACTGGGAGGCTGATTCGTGTCCGGAGAGCGCACCGAACAGGCCACGCAGCACCGGCGCGAAAAGGCGCGCCGCGAAGGCGACATTCTTTTTAGCCGCGAGTTGACGGCTGCGGCCGGAACCCTGGCCGGAACCATTGCCCTGGGCGCCTTTTGCGGCCGGACCGTCGAGGCATGGCGCGAGGCCTACGCGGAGTTTCTGGTTCTCGGCGCGCCAGCCCGCTGGGAGCCGTCCACGCTCTGGCCGACGCTGTTCGCCATTCGCCGTCTGGTTGTTGAGGTGTTGACGCCCGTGGCCACTGCGCTGGCGCTGGTGGTTGCGGCTGCGATTGGCGCGGGGATTGCCCAGACTGGCGGCGTCAGCTTCCATGCCAACGCCCTCGCGTGGAAGCCCGAGCGGATCAATCCGGTTGAAAACGTCAAAAATCTGTTTTCACTGCGCGCCGCCGGCCGTCTCGGCAAATCGCTGATCCCGGCTGCATTTCTCGCCGTGTTTGCTGTCGAGCGCATCGCCCGCGAACTGTCCATTCCGCCGTTTTCGGCCGCGCGGCTCGAACTGCTGGGCAAAGACGCCTACGGACTGCTTTTGGCGGGGGCTTGGCTGCTCTTCGGCTGGTCGGCGATCGATTACCTCATCGAGTGGCAGAGCCGCGAGTCGCGCCTGAAGATGAGCCGCCAGGATCTGCGCGACGAGTACAAGGAGACCGAGGGCAGCCCGCAGATTCGCGGCCGCATCCGCAACCTGCAGCGGCAGATGCGCCGCCGCCGCGTGAAGGCCGACGTGAGCAAGGCGGCTGTCGTGCTGACCAATCCCACGCACTACGCCGTGGCCCTGGGCTTCGACTTTGCCACCATGGAGGCCCCGAAGGTGCTGGCCAAGGGGCGGAATCTCCTGGCCGAGGAGATCAAGGCCGAGGCGCGCTGGGCAGGCGTACCGATTGTGGAGAATCCGCCGCTGGCCAGATCGCTTTACCGCTCGATCGAGGTCGGCCAGGCGATTCCTGTCGAGCTTTACGCTGCCGTGGCCGCGATTCTCGCCTATCTCTACCGCCAGCGCGTCGAATCCGAACTCCGCGAGCGCAAGGCGCGCGAGACCCGGGCCCACGGTGACAGGTCTTCGTCGCCGGGGTGGGAGACCCGGGCCCACGGCGACAGGTCTTCGTCGCCGTGGCAGGAAGCCCGGGCGCGTTCAGAGAATTCGGGCTTCGGAGGAGGAAATCGATGAGTACGGCAACCTTGCCCGCTGGAGCGATCGCAGGACAGTCCCAGATCTGGCGCCATCTGCGCGACTACCTGCTGCCGATGGCCGCCATCAGCGTGATCTTCGTGATGCTGGTGCCGGTGCCGGCCGCGGTTCTGGATTTTCTGCTGGCGCTCTCGATGGCTGCCTCGGTGATCGTCTTTCTCTCCGCTCTGCAAATTCGCCGCGCCGTCGAACTGTCGGTCTTTCCCACGCTGCTTCTGCTGTTGACGCTCTTCCGGCTTTCGCTCAACATTGCCTCGACCCGGCGCATTCTCCTGCACGGCCAGGAGGGAACGGCGGCGGCCGGCAAGGTGATCGAGGCCTTCGGCCAGTTTGTGGTGGGCGGCAACTACGTCGTCGGCTTTGTGCTCTTTCTGGCCCTGGTTGCGATTCAGTTTCTCGTGGTCTCGCACGGCGCCGTGCGCACGGCCGAGGTGACGGCGCGTTTCACGCTCGACGCGCTGCCCGGCAAGCAGATGGCGATCGACGCGGATATGAACGCCGGGCTGATCGATGAGGCCGAGGCGCGGCGGCGCCGGCAGGCCATCGCGCGCGAGGCCGAATTCTACGGAGCGATGGACGGTGCGGCCCGCTTCAACCAGCGCGACGCTCTGGCCACGATCCTGATTACGGCGATCAATATTGTTGCCGGCCTGCTGATCGGCACCCTGCAGCAGGGTATCGCTCTGGCCGATGCCGCCCGCACCTACACCGTGCTGACGGTGGGCGACGGGCTGGTGACGTTGATTCCTTCGCTGCTGGTCTCGGTCGCCGGCGGTATTACGCTGACTCGCGCCAACTCGGCCGGCATGTTGAGCGGCGAGTTGAGGCAGCAACTGCTGGGAAGGCCCGCGACCCTTTACATGGCGAGCGTCGTCTCGGCCTGCATGTGCCTGATCCCGGGGCTGCCAAAGCTCGCCTTTCTGGCCGTGGGCGCGGGGCTGTTTCTGGGCGGCCGGCGGCTGGCGGCCGAGCCTCAAGTCTTGCCAGCCGAACTGGCGCCCGCCGAAAAGAAGAAGGCGGAGGGCGCGCAGAACTCCGAGCTTGTCTCGCTGTTCCGCCTCGAGGATCTGACTCTCGAGATCGGATTTCAATTGATCCCGCTCGTCGACGAGAAACAGGGCGGCCAGCTTTTGAACCGGGTGCGGTCCCTGCGCCGCCATCTCTCCTCGGAGATGGGCTTTCTGGTGCCTCCCGTGCACATCTCGGACAATCTGCGCCTGAAGCCGCGCGAGTACGTGATCTCGCTGCGTGGCATCGAGATCGGCCGCTGGCAGACCGAGGGCCCGCACATGCTGGCCGTCTCGGGCGAGCCGGGCCGCCGGCCACTGACGGGAAAGGAGACGCGGGAGCCGGCCTTCGGCGTTCCGGCCGTCTGGATCGCGCCCAACCTTGAGGAGCAGGCCATTGCTGCCGGCTACTCGGTGGTGGACGCGGTTACGGTCGTCACTACGCACCTGGGCGAGGTGATCCGCCAGCATGCCGGAGAACTGCTGGGCCGCGCGGAGATCAAGCGCCTGCTCGACTCGCTCAATGAGTCGCATCCCAAGCTTCTTGAAGAACTGGTGCCCAAGCTGCTCACCCTTGGCGAGGTGGCGCGGGTTCTCGAACAGTTATTGCGCGAGCGCGTCTCGATCCGAGACATGGGAGCGATTCTCGAGGCCCTGCTCGAAATCGCGCCGCTGAACAAGAGCCTTGTAGCCCTGGTCGAAGCCGCGCGCCAGGCAATCGGACGCAGGCTGGTGCGTCCCCTGCTTGACGCCGAGGGACAGCTTCCAGTGCTGCTGCTCGATCACGGGCTCGAAGAGGAGATACTTGCAGCGGTCTCGCCCGAGACCAGCCAGCGCCTGCTCTCTTCGGCCGCCGCGCCGTCCACGCCGATCGTCCGGCGTCTCACCGATTCTGTGAGATCCCTTATCGCTTCCACCTCCTCTGCGGCATCGCCCGTGCTTCTCTGTCCCAGTCCGGCTCGCTATCACGTCAGGCGCTGGCTCGAACCGGTGCTGCCGCGTCTGGCCGTGGTTGCCGCCAGCGAGATTCCGCCCGAGATCCGGTTGCGCCCCGTGGGCACGGTTCGCTGAGTGGGTGCGGGCGTTGTGGGTGGATGAGGGAACGGGGATTGCTGAAGGGGGAACGATGATGGGAGTCGACGGGATGGCCGCGGGGAGAGACTCCGGACACATGCGCCGCGCGATGCCGGCGGCAAGCTACCCTCCGCCTGTTGGGATGGCGCCGGTTTTGACCAGCGAGCAGGAGCGGGTTCTGCTCGAACACCTGCCCATCGTGCGCTTTCTGGCGCGCCGGATTCACGAACGGCTGCCCCAGCATGTCGACATCGAAGACCTGGTCTCGGCGGGCGTGGTGGGGCTGATGGATGCCTTCGCCAAATTCGACCCAGAAAAGAAGGTGCAGTTCCGCAGCTACGCGCAGTTCCGCATCCGCGGCGCGATTCTCGACAGTTTGCGCACGCTCGACTGGAGTCCGCGCGAGCTGCGCCGCAAGGGCCGCGCCGTCGAGGAGGCCATCCGCGTGCTGACGGCGCGGCTGGGCCGCGCTCCGGGCGAGAACGAGATTGCCGCCGAGATGGGCATCGGACTAGAGGAGTATCAGCAGCTGCTGGGCGATCTGAAGGGTCTGGAAATCGGCACGCTGCATCTGGAGCGTAGCGAAAACTCGGGAGAAGATGAGTTGGCCTATGTTCCGGGCCGTCCCGACGAGGATCCGCTCTTTCGCTGTCTCAGGGGCGAGCTGGAGGAGCGGTTGACCGAGGCGATTGCCAATCTTCCGGACCGCGAGCGCCTGGTGATGACGCTTTACTACTACGAGGAGATGACGATGCGCGAGATCGGTCTGGCTCTGGGCGTCGTTGAGTCGCGCGTCTCGCAGGTGCACGCCTCGGCAGTGGTGCATCTGCGCGCCGCGCTGCGGGATCTGGCGTCTCGGGGCGCATCGGGCCGGCTTCCGCCGGGCAAGACGGCGCGCAAGGTTCCACACCCGGATTCACGAGTAGCTTTGGCCGGAAAGAGGACAGATCGAAGGCTTTGAAGGAGACACGGCGCAAGTCTTGCGAAGTCGGCCACAGCGATTTCCGGCCCGCCGTGGATGAAATGCTGTTGTCCGCCGCGGCAGGTCTAGATCCACCGTTTCTAGCAATAGAGCGAAGCGGCAAAGACGGGGAATGGAAAACGCAAGGAAGGGGGAGCGGCAGTGAAGACGAAGGGGCCGGAGGATACGGCAAGGAGGCCGGAAATTGACCGAAAAGACACTCAAGCAGGATGAGATCGATGCCTTGTTCGAGGCTGCGCGCAGCACTTCGCCCGAGGCCTCGCGCGCCGAGGTGCGCGCCCGTGTCGTGCCCTACAACTTTGCTTCCGCCGGGCAGATCTCGACCGACCAGTTGCGCGCCATCAGCATGTTGAACGACCTGTTTGCGCGCAATCTCACGCACAATCTCGCGGCCTGGCTGCGCACCCGCTTTCAGGTCAACCTGGTCTCGGCCGAACAGATTCAATTCAATGAGTTTCTGCTCAGAATTCCCGAGATCAGCTATGTCGCCTCGGTGCGGCTGGAGCCACTGGGCGCGCTCTCGGTGCTGCAGCTCGACCTCGGCCTTGCGCCGCCGATCATCGATTTGCTTTTGGGCGGCGACGGCAAGGATGGGCCGCTGCGCGAGCTGACCGACATCGAGGAGTCGATTCTCGGGAGCGTCATCGAGATCGTATGTCGCGAGCTGACGATTGCCTGGCAGCAGGTGGGTTTGAGCTTCAGCTTCGATCGCCGCCAGATGCAGGCCCAGGTGGCGCGCATTATCTCCGTCACCGAGAAGGCGCTTTGCCTGAGCTTCGAGATTCGCATGCCGCACAGTTCCGGATTGCTGAATCTGGCCTTTCCCGCTGTGGTTGCCAACACGATTCTGCGCCGTCTGACCTCGGACTGGGGCCGGCGCTGCCGGCACACCTCGGAAACCCGCCGGCGGATTGAGGCCGCGGCGCAGCGCATCCGCTTTGGCTGTGCTCTGCAACTGCCGACCGTGCGTCTGGCGGCGAGTTCGCTTGAGAGGCTCGCGCCAGGTGACGTTCTGGCCCTCGATCTGGACGCGAGCGCTCTGGCGGAGTTCCGTGTCGGCGGGCTGCCGCTTCATCTGGCGCGGGCCATGCGCCACGGGCCGCGCCGCGCGGCGCGGGTCGAGCGCCCGGTTCCCGGAGGTGAACGATGAAGAGCTACTTCGATTGCTGGGCCGAGGTTGCCGGGGCGCTCTTTTCACAGGCTCTTGCCGGTGAGCCGGAGCTTTCCGAATCGCTTCCCAAACCGCTTGGCGCGGGCGCCTTTGGCTGGGCAGCGACGCTCAAAGGAGATGTCGAAGGCCGATTCTCCGTGTTGCTGGACGGCTCGATTCTGGAGACTCCGCTAGTCGGCGAGGGCGTGGATCAGAAAACGGGCTGGAAGGAACTGATGCGCGAGACCTTCGACGCCGCGGCCGGGGAACTGCTGGCGCGGACGGGCAAGAAGTGCCAGGTGACAGACGCCGAAGAGATCGCCGCGGAAAGCCAGGTCTCGCACGCCTTTCAGCTCCGCTCCGCCGATCGGGCGTGGACGGTTCTGGTGCGCGATCAGATGCGGACGATCGAGGCCGAAGCAGTTGCCAGCGCGAGGCCGCAGCCGGCAGCGCAGACTGGCGACCGGGATGCGCGCGCGCCCAGCCAGCCCTCTGCCGCGGCGCTGACTCCTGGCCTCGAGCTTCTGCTCGACGTGGAGCTGGAGGCATCGCTGCGTTTCGGCGCGCGCGAGATGCCGCTCGGCGAGATTCTCGAACTGGGTCCCGGTGATGTGGTGGAGCTTGATCGTCATGTCGTCGACCCGGTGGATCTGATTGTGGGCGACAAGATTGTGGCGCGCGGCGAAGTTGTGCTGGTCAACGGCAACTTCGGACTGCGCGTGACCGAGGTTGCGGCGCCGAAGAGGCGTCTGGAGAGCGTGCGATGCCTCTTTTGAATCGCCTTGGGCTGGGGAGTGGGCGGAATGCCGCGGTGGAGAGCGGGTTTCCGGTGGCGCGCGGCGCGGCGTGGCCTTCCCCGGCGGAGATTTGGCCTGCGCCGTCGCCGGGAAAGCAAAAGACCGGGTTGCTGCCGGCCTGCGCCAATCCGTGCTGCTCTTCCGGGTGGTTGCATCTGTTGCGCAGCCGCGAGACGCCGGTCTTCGAAGGCGGCTGGTGCTGCTCGCCGGAGTGCACGCTGGAGCGGGTAAAAGCGGCTCTGCGGCGGGAGATGGACGCGCGTGGCGCCTTGCGCGAGACCCATCGCCATCGGATTCCGCTAGGGCTGGCGATGCTCGAACAGGGCTGGATTACGCAGCAGGAGCTGCGCGCGGCGCTGGCCGCGCAGCGCGCAGCTGGCCGCGGGAGGCTGGGGGAATGGCTGATTCGCCAGAAGAGCGCGAGCGAGGAGATGGTCACGAGGGCGCTGGGGTTGCAGTGGGGTTGCCCGGTGCTGCGCATGGAGTCGCACAGTCCCGAGAATCTTACCGTTTTGTTGCCGCGTTTTTTTGTCGACGCCTTTGGGGCATTGCCGCTGCGTGTGGCGGCGGGGAGGATTCTTTACCTGGGCTTCGAGGATCGAGTGGACCCGGCGCTCGCGCTGGCCGTTGAGCGTGTGACCGGGCTGAGGGTCGAGGTTGGCCTGGTCGAAGGCTCACAGTTTCGTCCGGCGCATGGGCGGGCGCTCGAAGCGCCCTATCCGTCCGCGGAACTGATCGAAGCTGCGACCGAGGAGGCGCTGGCTTCGGCGCTGGCCCGGGCCATTGAAGAGTGGCGCGCCGTCGAAGCGCGGCTGGTGCGCATTCACGATTGCTTCTGGTTACGCATCTGGCGCCGCCGTCAGGCTGGCCCTCTGCCTGAGCCGGCGTCGGTCCGCGACCTGATTGCTTCGACTGCGGTGGAATGAGATCGGGATGCGCGCGGTCTCATGGTTTGGATGGAACCGCCGATAGGGAAATTTGAGGGGGCGTGGGCATGGGCGAGATTCGAGCGCTGATCGTGGATGACTCTTCGGTGATGCGCAAGATTGTGGAGCGTGCGCTGCGGCAGGCTGGATTGGATGCACTGGTGGTGCATGAGGCCGGGACGGGTGCCGAAGGGCTGGAGTTGTTAAGGAGCAAGCCTGTGGACCTGATTCTTTCCGACATCAATATGCCGACAATGGATGGGCTGGAGTTTTTGCGCCAGATCCGCGCCCAGAATCTGGCCCAGGGCGTTCCGGTGGTGATGATCACCACTGAATCGAGCGAAGAGCACGTGAAGCAGGCCATCCAGTCCGGGGCGCAGGGATACATCCGAAAGCCCTTCACGGCCGAACAGGTCAAAGAACGAGTGTTGCCGCTGGTACATGCGGCCTGAGGCCATTCTCCTTCGGCTCTCCCGCGGAGTTGGTTTTCCTCCGGGCGCGAGGAAACGTCGCGGCAGGCGGAGGCTTACGGCGTCATGCAAATCCTCTTCGCAAGGTGGCATGAGGGGAGAAATGCCGCAGCGGGAAGGAAACAGTGCTGTTGAACGGGGTGCGTACGGTTCTTGGAGCAGGGCAGGCCGGTAAGGCGCCCCTGCGCGAATCAGAGGAAGGGAGCGGTCGATGGCGGTGTCGTTGCGTGAATCCGTCGAGCGGATTTCGGATCCGCGGAATTTGGATGCCAGCGTGGAAGAGGTCTTTCGGTTGATGCTGGGCATCGAGTGCAAACGCGAGGCGGGTCCGGCGATTGTGGAGAATGAGTCTGTGACCGCTGTGGTTGGCTTTGGCGGAGTGTTGAGCGGGGCCTGCGTCTTCCGCTCCGGAGCAGGGACGGCGCTGAAAATCGCCACGCGGATGACAGGCATGGAGTTCGACGCGATCGACGACACGGTGAAAGACGGCATCGGCGAGATCTGCAACATGCTGGCGGGAGCATGGAAAGGCAAGGTGCCGGAGCTGGCCGCCAACTGCGGACTTTCTGTTCCTGCGGTCATTACGGGCCGCGACTACAACCTGCACGTGCAGGCACCCGAGTTCCAGTTGCGCCACACCTACCGTTTCGGCGACCGGGTCTTCGAGACCACCATCGTCTGCGACGGCCTGAAATAGAGGTTTTCAGGTTCAGAGATCGGTGGCGATTGGCTGGCGGTTTTTGATCGGTGGTTCGTAGTCCGTTCTTTGTCCCGTTGTTCCTCGGTCTCTTGCTCCCAGTTCCCTTGCTCCTGAACCCTGATCCCTGAACCCTCTCTAATCTCCAGCCCCGTAACGCGGCACTCCATCTGCATTTTCCTTCCCGTTGCCGGGAGAGATGGGAATGGACAGCGGTTACTACGCGGCGATGACGGGGCTGGTGGCGCGCACTCAGGCCCTGGATACGGCGGCGGCCAATCTGGCCAACGCGCAAACTTCGGGCTACCGCGCGGAGCGGGAGTTCTTCCGCTCCGTGCTTCTGGGCCCCGACGCCATGGACTCGCAACTGGGGGAAACGGTCAACAACTACGGTCTTCTGGGCGGCGACCGGTTGACGATGACGCAGGGCGCGATCACCGATACCGGCAATCCCCTCGATCTGGCTATTGAGGGCCAGGGCTTTTTTATGGTGCAAACGCCGAATGGGCTGCGCTACACGCGCGACGGCAGCTTTCACCGTCTTCCGAACGGTCAAATGGTCACCCAGGCAGATGAGCCGGTGCTGTCGGTTGCGGGCGGGCCGATTGTGATTCCTCCCGGTGAGATCTCGGTCGGCGCCGATGGATCCATCTCGGTGGCCGGCGGTGTAGTGGCGCAGGCCGGCGTCTTTGTGTTTCCGGCCGGGACGCAACTGAAGCCTGAGGGCGCCAATCGCTATATAGCCCCTCAGGGTGTGAAGGCCACCGCCTCGGCCGGCGCATCGATCCGCCAGGGCGCTCTCGAATCGGCCAATCAGGATGTGGTCGAGGGCACTCTCGATCTGGTCATGATGCAGCGCCAGGCCGAGATGATGCAGCGCGCTCTGACGATCTTCCACACCGAATTCAACAAATTTGCCACCGAGGATCTGCCGAAGGTGTGAGAGGTAGGGACCGGGAGAACAAGAGAGCGAAAAGGCAAAGACTAAAGGACCGGGGAACGATCTGTCTACTGTTTGCCGTTTGCTGTCAGCTGATCACTAACCATAAACCGCAGCCTCCTCGAAAGGAGCCAAAAATGATTCGGGCACTGTACACCGCCGCCAGCGGAATGAGCGCGCAGCAGATGAACCTGGATACGATCGCCAACAACCTCGCCAACTCGTCGACCACGGGTTTCCGGCAGTTGCGCCTGCAGTTCGAGGATATGGTCTACCAGAACATGATCACGCCGGGCGCGGCCGAGAGCCAGACAACGGTCGCGGCCGGCCTTCAGATCGGTCTGGGCACCCGGCCGACGGCAACCGAGGTCATCAACACGCAAGGCGAGTTGAACGAGACCGACAATCCCCTCGATGTGGCCATCGAGGGCGCGGGATTCTTTCAGGTCCAGATGCCGGATGGCAGCATTGCCTACACGCGCGCCGGGCAGTTTCAACTGAACAATCAGGGTCAGATCGTTACCACGGACGGCTACCCGCTCATCCCCTCGATTACGATTCCTCCGAACGCTACGGCCGTTACGATCACGCAGTACGGCGAAGTAAACGCGACGATTCCCGGGCAGCAGAATCCAGCGCAGCTTGGCCAGATTCAGTTGGCGACCTTTCCCAATCCCGGCGGCCTGGAGATGATGGGCAGCAACCTTCTGATGCCTACGCTCAATTCGGGCAATGCGATTCTTGGCAATCCAGGCAGCAGCCAGGGACAAGGCACCTTGCAGCAGGGCTACCTGGAAAACTCGAATGTGGATGTCGTTACCGAGTTTGTCCAGATGGTACTGGCGCAGCGGGCCTACGAGTCGAACTCGAAGGTCATCAAGGCCGCCGACACGATGTACCAGGAGGTCAACAACATGACGCAATAGCCCTCGCGCAGTCTGGGCGTGCTGAACCGGAACCTGGATCGGTTGATCGGGATCGCAAAGAGGCTGACCGGGATCCCAGGCGGCTGATCGGGACCAGAGCGGACCGATCGGCCGCGGAGGAGATGGACGGAATCGGGGCGGATGGAACGCGGGCGAATGGAACTGAGCGGCGTGCAAAAAATGTCGGCCGCTGAATGGGAGACAGGACTGTGCATCGAAGAAATCGAGCAACTGCGGGATGGCTGGCAGTGGGGCTTGCGGGATGGCTGACGGCGGGCCTTGCCGGGAACGCCCAAGCTGCAGCCGGCGCCTCACAATCGTTTGCGGAAAAGCAAACGGTTGTCTCGGCGGGCAATTTCAGCGGCGAGGTGCTTCGCGAGATCGACGATCCCGCGACGGGCGATCTTTGGCTGCTGGTGCGCGATCCGGCGCGGCCGGCCGGTCCGGGACGGCTGCTCCTGGTTCGTCATGGCGCCCGCTTGACGGCTGGCGCAGGCGGCAAGACCTTGACTCCAGCGCGCGTCGTCGCGCAGCCGATCGTTCGCGCTGGCGGGCAGGTGCTGGTCGAGGAGCATACACCGGTTGTCGAGGCCCGGCTGGAAGCGGTGGCGCTGGAGCCGGCGGTTCAGGGAGCGGCCTTCCGGGCGCGGTTGACGATCGGAGGCGCTGTTGTGCGGGTGACGGCTGTTTCGCCGGGCCACGCCGTTCTTGGCGCGATGAGCGAGGCTGAGCCATGAGGAGATGTCGGATTGCGATGGCCGCCGGGGCGGTCCTGTTGGGTGTTCTGCCTTTGCAGGCCGCGGGCATCTTCGGCAGCAAGCGCCACGCTACCGTTCATGCCGGCAGGATCACCCCTCCCGAAGAGGCGTTGAACAACTACATCGTCCGAGTGCGCGCTGAACATGCGGCCGAGGTGCGGACGCCGGGTTCGATCTGGAGTCCGCGGGGAGAAATGGTGAGGCTGGGCACGGACGTGAAGGCCTTCCGCATTCACGACGTGGTGATGGTCGTGGTTGGCGAGAGCCTGACCGCTTCAACGGGCGGACAGGTGAAAAATTCGCGGGCATCGAGCGCGAGTTCCGGGATCGCCTCGCTCTTTGGCGCGCTGAAGAGTTCGAACAGCCTGCAGAATCTGCTCAGCGCGAGCGCCAGTTCGGGGATCACTGCTCAGGGGCAGAGCACAACGGATGCGAGTTTGGCGACTACCTTTGGAGCCGAGGTCGTCGACGTGCTACCCAACGGGATACTGGTGGTTCAGGCCACGCGGCAGTTGACCTTCTCCGAACAGACGCAGTTGATTACGCTGCGCGGCCTGGTGCGCCCCGAGGACGTGAGCAACCAGAACCAGGTGCTTTCGACCGCGATGACCGACCTTGAACTGGACGTGACCGGCAAGGGGATCGTGAACGATTCGACGTACCGGCAGAACCCGCTGGTGCGGTTCCTCGAGAAGTTGGTGGTGTTTTAACGCGAGTGGCCGCCATTTGGACGGCTGCGTGCAAAGATGTTGCCGATTCAATCTTCGTGGCGGAAGACGGGGCAACTGCACGGTGGAAGATGAGCCAGTTGAAGAGGGTTTTGTCGAGGACGGGAAGATGTGTGAGATTGAAGGCCAGTTGCAGATGCAGTTGAACTCCTTTGCGAGCAAGGCCATCCCTTCGCCCGGCGCTGCGCGGGCGAAGGCCCGTGTGCAGCGCGCCATCTGGTGGCGGCTCGCGCTGGTCGTGGCCTGGCTGCTCCTGATTGCGCTGCTTCTGCCGCAGGAGGTCGAGCGCCGAACCCAGGTCAAAGATGTCACCTCGATCGCGGGGATTCGCGACAACCAGCTGGTGGGCTACGGATTGGTGGTGGGTTTGCGCGGCAGCGGGGACAGCCAGGAGGCGATCTTTCCCTATCAGACCATGGTCTCCGCGCTCGAGCGGATGGGCGTGACGGTGCCGCAGACCGGCGCGCTGAGCGCCTCGAATATGATGCTGAAGAATGTAGCCGCGGTCTTTGTCGTGGCCACGCTGCCCCCCTTCAGCGAGCCCGGAAGCAAATTGGATGTGACCGTCTCTTCGGCCGGCGATGCCCGCTCGCTCGAGGGCGGAGTTCTGCTGATGACGCCGCTCTACGGGCCCGACGGGCAGATCTACGCCCAGGCGCAGGGTGAACTAGTGGTGGGCGGGTATATGGCTGCGGCCGGCGGTAATGCCAGACAGGTCAACTACCCCACCACGGCGCGCATCCCCAACGGAGCGCTGGTGGAGCGAGCCGTTTCGATCGATCTCGCCGGTATGCACACGGTGAGTCTTCTGCTCGACAACGCAGATTTTCATACCGCCGAGGGAATGGCGGCGGCGATCAATCGCACGCTGGGCGCCGACCGCGCTCACGCCATGGACAGCCGGGAGGTGGAGATTGCCGTTAAGCCCAAGGAGGACGTGGCCGCGCTGCTCGATAAGGTGGAGGAGGTGAAGATGGATGTCTATCCGCGCGCGCGCGTGGTGGTCAACGAGCGCACGGGAACGGTGGTGATCGGCGGCGAGGTGCGGCTGCAGCCGGTATCGATCTTGCACGGCGGATTGAGCATCAACGTGATCTCGCAGGTCATGGTCTCGCAGCCCAACGCCATGTCGACCGGAAACACGCAGGTTGTGCGGCAGACGGCCGTGCAGGCGCAAGACAAACCCGTCAACGAGATCGATCTCAAAGAAGGTGCGACCGTCGAGGATTTGGTCCAGCAATTGCAGCGAATCGGAGCCAGCGCGCGAGACGTCATTTCGATCCTGCAGGCCATGAAGGAAGCGGGCGCACTCGAGGCCGACCTGGTAGTGATCTAAAAACAGACAGCCCTCCCGGCGACGACGATTCTGAACCGGGACGGGGCGATTTGGGATCTGAGCAGGAGCGATTGGGAACTTGGCGGGACGATTCGGAGCGCGCACGGGGATTGTATTCAGGCGCGTATCGAAATGGAGAGGGATGGACGTGCATTTGATGGCAATGAGCGGGAAAGCGCAGACGGCGCAGGCAGTGGACGCGCCCTCGCCGCGGTTGGTGCGCGCGGCGCATCAATTTGAAGGAATGATCATGAATGAGCTGTTGAAGCCGATTACGAACGGCGATGCGCTCGCCGGCGCAGACGAAGACTCCGACTCGGGCGCTGGTTCGGGCGGGGCGTTGAGCGACTTTGCCACGGAGACGCTTGGCCAGTCGCTGAGCGAGCGCGGCGGATTGGGCATTGCCAACCGCATTATCCAGAAGCTTTCCCATATAGGTAACCAGGGCGGAGGTGGGAAAGTAACCCAAAATCTACACCAAAATCATGGGATAAGAGCGCACGAATGACTAGAGTGATGAAGAGATTCTGACGATAGACCCATTAAGGAGTCACAGAGATGGACATTCGCAGCAGCATGGACGGGTTGAGATCGCTCCTGGGGGTGAACCCCACGGCTACTCCTGCGACGCAGAGCAAAAGCAGCACTGCCGTAACCGGAGGCAGTTTCGATAGCGATCGGGCGACCTTCAGCAGCGCGGCCAGCCAGGTTTCGCAATCTGCCTCCGCCGAAAACGTACGCGCCGACAAGGTAGCCTCGGTCCAGTCGGCGCTGGCGGCCGGAACCTATAACGTGCCGGTCTCGGTGGTGGCATCGAAGGTGATTGATTCGATGCTTGGCGTCGGTTTGGCTGCCGGCCAGCCGTAATCGAAGAGGGAAACGGTCTATGGGGGATTCTCAGCAGCCTCCGGTGAGTCCGGAGCTCAGACAGATTGTTGTGGAGGCCGCGCAGGCGCTGGCGCGTCTGGACGCGGCCAGGCTGGAGGAGTTGGCGCTTTCCTGCCAGGCTCTTACCCGGTCACTCCAGTTTGAAGACCTGGAGATGCGCCAGCTTCTGGCGCGTCAGGTGGGAGCCGCTCAATCCGATATGGCGGTCTTCGCGCGGGTTCTCGATGCAACGCGCGCCAATCTGAACGTAATGAAACGTCTGCGGGAACTGCGCGCGGGGCGGTTGGAATACACGGAGCGTCAGGCGCGTGGCGGTGCGGGCGCGGAGGATGGGCATGGGGAGCATTAACTCCGCGCTGAGCATTGCTGCCGGAGCTCTCGATGCGGACCAGGCGGCTCTGAACGTGGTGGCCAACAATGTGGCCAACGCCAACACGACGGGCTATACGGTCGAGACGCCCAACTGGCAGGAGAACACGCCCATCGACATCAATGGAGTCCAGGTAGGCGATGGCGTCACGGAGACCGGGGCGACCTCGCAGCGGGATCTGGTTTTGCAGCAGAGGCTCGATCAGCAGCAGCAACTGGCGTCAGCCTCGGGTACGCGGCTGACGGCGCTCGACAACATACAGTCGCTGTTCACGGTGGATTCGGGATCTTCGTCGAGCGCGACGGCCGGCGACATCGGCGCCGACATCACCAGTTTTTTTGATTCCTTCTCTTCGCTGGAAGCCTCGCCAGCCGACAATGCTTTGCGTGAATCCGTGCTTTCGTCCGCCTCGACCCTCGCGGGCGACATATCGGGCGCCGCTAGCAGCCTGAACGCGCAGCGCTCGGCGCTCGATCAGGAAGCATCGGGCGTAGCCGGCCAGGTGAACTCGCTCACCAAATCGATCGCGCAACTGAATCTCGAAATTCAGTCTGCCTCGCCAAACGCCGATGCGGGGACTCTCGAAGACCAGCGGCAGCAGGACTTGAGCCAACTCTCGAAGCTGATTGGCATCAACCAGGTCACGACCGAGAACAACGGCCTTTCCATCACGACCACCTCCGGCCAGTTGCTGGTCTCCGAGGGGCAGAGCTTCCAGTTGACGACAGGAACCGTCAGCGGAGTCACGGACTTCTTTCTGGGGGGCGCCGACATTACCTCCGGGCTTGCCACGGGCGGCGGGCAGCTGAGTGGCTATCTGACGGCCCGAGACGGCGACATTCCATCCGCGCTCAGCTCGCTCGATCAGCTTGCGTACCATATTTCGACCGCCGTCAACGCGCAAAACAACTCTGGGACAGATCTCAACGGCGCGACGGGAACTGCCGCGAATCCCCTCTACATCTTCAACGAGCCCACCGCCGTTTCAGGCAGCGCCGCCAGCATGAGCGTGGTGATGACCGATCCCAGTCAGATTGCCGCGGCAGGTACGGGGAAGGGAACTGGAGACAATTCCAATGCCGTGAGCATTGCGAATCTGGCCACCCAGTCCATTGTGGCCGGCCAGACGCCAATCAACTATTACTCGAGCTTTGTTTCCACGCTGGGCGCGGCTGTCTCCGAAGTGCAGACCGAGAACACCGCTCAGAATGCCTCGGTGACGCAGTTGCAGACACAGAGCAATGCGCTTTCAAGCGTCAACCTGAACGACGAAGCAGCGGCGATGTCGAAGCTCGAAACCAGCTATCAGGCGGCATCGCAGGTCTTCAACATCCTCAACACCGTGATGACCTCGGTGCTGAACCTGGGCGTTCAAACCTCGGTGGCGTAGGCGCGGAGTACAAGAGAACGAGGGAGCAAGCGGCGCGGGGAGTAAGGAAGCCGGAGGCAAGTGTCGGCCGGCGGTGGTGGCTTACAAACTGCTTGCGGCAAGCAATAGCTGGAAACTGGGAGCTGACCTCATGCGGGTGGATCCAACTTACATCACGAACCTTGTGGGCTCGCTCGATCAAACGCAGTCGAACGAGCAGCAACTGAGTGCCGAGCTGTCGAGCGGCGTGAGCATCACCTCATTAGGTCAGAACCCGGTGGGCGCCGGCGAAAATGTTCTGCTCCTCAACCAGATTCAGCAGGACGATTCGTTCACGCAGAGCACAAACTTGGTAACGGGGCAGTTGCAGGTCGCCGACTCTGCGCTGGGAAGTGTCGTCAGCGAGTTGACGCAGGCGGTTTCATTGGCCACCCGAGCCAACAACGGAACCATGAACGCGAGCGATGTGAAATCGATTGCCAATCAAATCGCTGGCATTCGCGACGAGGTGCAGTCGCTGGCCAACACCAGCTACGAGGGCCAGTACATCTTTGCAGGCGGGCAAACCGGCACGGCGCCGTTCTCGACATCCACTTCTGTTTCACCCGCGGTTACAACTTACAACGGTGACACAAACGTAAACTATCTCGAACTGCCGAACGGCCAGAAGATTCAGTTGAATGTGCCGGGCAGCCAGATCTTTCAAGGCAGCGGCACGAACAGTGTTTTTGGCGCGCTCAGCGCGCTGGTCGCCGACTATTCCTCTGGAACCGTGAACACGGCGCAGGCTGTGAGCGACACGGAAGCGATGGGGACGGCTCTGAACTACGTTTCGCAGCAGCGCGTGACGATCGACAACTCGATTACACAACTCACTGCGGCATCCGACGCGGTGACCAACGAGAAGACGCAACTGACGGCAGCGCAAACCGATCTGATGCAGGCGGACATTCCCACGGTCTCGACGCAACTCTCATTGGCCGAGACGCAGCAGACGGCGCTTGAAGATGTGATTGCGCAGCTCGAATCCCCTTCCAACAGCCTGTTCAGTAAATTGCAGTAGGAAAAGGCATCCCGCCGCGCGCTTTCAAGAATCATCGGGTATCGTTGGACATGTCTTTGAGCAACCTACGTAACCGAGTGCAAAGTTCAATATACTGAAGGAAAGAGGGCAGAATTTGTTTGCAGTACTCAGATTTCTTTGGAATGCGACGCGTGGGCACCGTCTCACGCCCTGGCGCAGCCCTTATCTGCGCTGGCGCATCGAAACGTTTTCTGGCCGCCGCGCCGAAACGCTCACTGCCGGCAGTATTTTGAGCTTCTTGTGGACCACGCGCGGACAACTCATCGACTTTCTGCGCTGGACCGGCGAGATCGAGCGCGAAGCGCACAAGCGGGTGTGAGCGAAGCAGGGACAAAGAAAACAAGGGGCAGCGGACAAATCATAAAGATAAAGCGAGAAAATGCAGCCAGGGTTCTTTCGTGCTGCAAAAGTCCTGAAAACATGCTTGCAAATCATTTGAAGACTCGAAGATTTCTCCTGTTTCTGGCGGCGCTGGCAATCACGCGGGCGTTCCAGGTTTGTGCGCAGCAATTGCCCCCCATTGAGCCTCCCAAGCCCATACCGGTTCCCCAGGACCAGTCGGCGACCTTGCATGTATCGACGACCGAAGTGCTGGTGCCGACTCTTGTGGTCAAGCGCGGCGGGAACATCGTCTATGGCCTGAAGGCCAGCGATTTTGCGCTTGAAGACAACGGCGTGCCACAAAAGATTCATGTGCAGGAGGAGATGGATACGGCGCCGGTGGCGCTGGTTGTCGCCGTGGAGGAGGGCGGCGCCAGCGTTCTCGAATTTGGCAAATTCGCCAAGATGGGGCCGCTGCTCGACGTCTTTCTCAGCGATCCGAGCAGCCGCGCGGCGCTGGTGGGCTTCGACTCGGTGCCGCATCTGATCGAAGATTTTACGCACGATGGCGATCGGATCAACTCTGATCTGCAACAACTTGAGCCGGGCGATGGCGGGGCGGCAATTCTGGACACGGTGAACTATGCGGTGAGCCTGCTCGAGACCGAGCCCAAGGAGTACCGCCGCGTCTTGCTGCTCATTGGCGAAGTGCGCGACCACGGCAGCAAGCACACCCGCGTCGCGCAACTGGTTCGCAAGATCGGGGAGTCGGATGTGCTTGTACTGAGCGTCTCGTTTTCGCCGGCGCTGGCCGAGCTGAGCCACGACAGTAAAGACTCGCAGCTCGATGACCGAACGATGAACATGGTCTCCGCGCTGGCGATGGTGATCGAAGCCTTCAAGAAGAACGTCGTCAAAGAAGTCGCCAGAATGAGCGGCGGGGAGTACACGACTTTCATCGGCGACCAGCGATTTGAGCAGCGGGTGCTCACGGCGGCCAAAGAGGTGCGCAACCGCTATCTCATCAGCTTCCGGCCCAGCGATCTGACGCCCGGCCTGCACACCATTCGCGTGCGCACCACCGAGGATTACGGAGCGCGCATTGTGGCGCGGGAAAACTACTGGCTGGACGCGCCGCGGTAGTACGCGGATTGTGTTCCTGCATGGAAACTTTGGCCCAGAACCTGCTTTGTGTCAGATGTTTGCCTTAAAGGACAAAATGCCTGTAAATGCGCATCGTGGAAGTCAATCGCGAGCGTTTCGCCGATCGCCTCTTCCGTTCTGAGGCGCGTTGAACGGAAGCCAAGCCGGCAGATCTCGGACGAACGCGCCGCTCAACCGTTGTTGCCGTTCTTGATCCGCGTCCGCAGCCGCTTGAGGACGTTGGGCGGGACGAGCCCTGTCACATCGCCACCGAAGCTGAAGACCTCCTTGACCATGCGCGAGCTGACGAAGGAGTAGCGGCCGGCCGGCTGCAGGAAAACGGACTCGATCTCGGGGGCCAGGCGGCGATTCATC
>JAJYFA010000190.1 GCA_021790995.1 Acidobacteriota bacterium | reverse complement strand
AAAAACGGCCGCACGCACACACTCCCTTATGACGTATTCTGTCCGCGAGACGATCCTCATGTCCAGTGAATCTTTTTCTACCCCCCACGCCCGTACCCAGACCGACGTTTTTGCCGTCCATGGCGCCGACCCCGAGATCCTCGCCTACGCCATGGCCAAATACTCGCGCTCCCGGCTCTCCATGCGCGAGTCGCTGGCCGAGATCAGCTCCCAGCGCGCCGAGCAGTTTCTGAATACCTTTTATTTTCAATATGGCCACCGCTCCATTGCGGACCTGGCCCACATCGCCTTCGCCGTCGAGCGCCTGAGCCTGCTGGCCGCCATCGTCCTGGTCGACGAAACCCGTTGGGACGGCCAGGAGCGCTCCACCCGCTACCAGAACTTCCTCGAATCCGGCTGGTTTTTTCCTGGATTTGGAGAAGATTCGGGATCGGCGCAACTTTATTCCAGGACGATCGAACACCTCTTCGCCACCTATCAGCGTGTCTCCGCCGCGGTTCTCGATCTGCTCCGCGCGCGCGTCGCTCGGCCCGAGGCGCTCAAGCCCGAGGCCTACGACCGTACCCTCCGCGCCCGCGCCTTCGATGTAGCTCGTTACCTCCTGCCGCTGGCCACCAATACCTCGCTCGGCCAGATCGTGAGCGCCCGCACCCTTGAAACCCAGGTCTCGCGCCTGCTCTCGCACCCCGCCGCCGAGGCGCGCCTGCTCGGCGAAAAGCTGCGTGAGGCCGCCATCGGCCCTGCATGGAACGTGAACGCCCGCGCCGCCCAGGCGTTTGTGGAAAAGCTCGCCGCTGCCGGGCAGGGAACTGGAATCGGCGAGCAGGGAGCCGAAAGCCTCGCCGCCGAAGCTGCCGAGCTATTCACTCGCGAGACCCGCACCGCGCCCACCCTGGTCAAATATGCGCAGCCCAATCCCTACCTGATCCAGACCCAAGCCGAACTGGCCCAGGTCGCCGCCGAACTCCTCAAGAACCATCCCATCGCGCCGGCCCCGCTTGTCGACCTGGTCGAGCGCACCGAATCCCTCGAAGCCGAGATCGCCTCCACGCTGCTCTACTCGGCCAGCCACTACCCCTACCGCCAGATCCGCGACCTCGTCTCGGGCCTGCCCGGCTCCCAGATTCTGGAGATCGTCGATCTGGGCCTGAAACACCGCGGCTCTCACGATGAAGCCCTCCGTGCATTCCACGCCGGCGCCGCTCTGCGCTTCGACATTCACATGGACATTGGCGGCTTTCGCGACATGCACCGCCATCGCCGCGCGACACAAATCATTCAGGGATTCACCGGACGGCACGGCTACGAAACGCCCGGTGCGGCCGACCTGCCCGCGGGCACCGACATCCTGGCCGAGGCCGGCGTCCTTGCCGACTACTGCTCCGCCATCGAAGGCGCGCACCGGGCCTCCGCGCAGATCGCCGCCGGCTCCGCGCCTGAAGCCGCTGAGTCAGCGAAATATCTTCTGCCGCTCGCCACGCGCATCCGCGCGCTCTTCAAGATGGATTTCGCCGAGGCCCAATACATTTCGGAGCTGCGCTCGGCGCCCGCCGGTCACTTCAGCTATCGCCGCGTTGCCTGGGAGATGTTTCTGGCCCTCCAGCGGCAGCACCCGGAGTTGGCCCGCCACATCCGCGTCACCGACTTCACGCAGCCCATCGATTTGTTTCAGCGGTAAGGAGCGGATCAGGATCGAAACCGGAAGATCTGACTTCGCCAGCTTGCCAACTTGTTGACTTGCAGCCTTGCAGGCGCGTTCCCGGCCCTTACCACCCCATCTGCCGCATGCGCTCTTGAATGATGTCGCTGTAGTGGTCCATGCGCTCGGGCCGTCGTCTGCGCGGCGCGGGCAAAATCGCCGCCAGCCGCGCCGCCTCGTCCCGGCTCAACTTGCGCGCCGCGGTTCCGTACCAGGCGTGGCTCGCCGCCTCTGCTCCGTAGACGCCCGGTCCCCACTCCACCACGTTCAGGTAAAGCTCCAGAATCCTCCGCTTGCCCAGCACAAACTCCGCCACGGGAACCAGCGTGAACTCCGTGCCCTTGCGCAAGTAGGAGCGTTCGGTGCCAAGAAAGAGATTCTTCACCAGTTGCTGTGTGATCGTCGAACCGCCGCGGATACGGCGTCCACCCTGCATATCGTTTTCCGCGGCAAGCTCGATCGCGTGCCAGTCGAAGCCGTGGTGCTGGTAGAAGCGCGCGTCCTCAGCGGCGATCACGGCGTGTTGCAGGTTGGGCGAGATCTGGCTCAGCGGAACGAACTGGCAGCGCTTGCGATAGGGCTTCGCGTGCATCCAGGCCTCAACCCGCCGCTCCATCTGCACCGCTGTCGTTGGCGGGTCGATCCACTTGAGCGCCACCAGCGCAAGCGCGCACGCCAGCCACAAACCTGCAACGCCGAGCGCCAGCCATTTCAGCACCGAGCCGACGGAGACCTCGCGCAGCGGCTTTCCGGGTCGGGGTTTTGTCCTGGCTCTCACATTGTCAGAATACCGGTGGTTGCTGACTTTGCTCACTCCACCAACTCCGCTAAAATTGAACCTTGCATACGCAGTCCAGCTTTCGCCTGCTCGTGGTCCGGCTCGGCGCCATGGGCGATATTCTCCACGCGCTGCCCGCGGTGACGGCCCTGCGTCAGGCGCATCCCGCGTGGCAGATCGGATGGGTCGTCGATCCCCGCTGGCAACCGCTGCTGCAAGCAGCGACCGGCGATCAGGTGCCAAGGGCCAGCCAGTCCCGCTCCACTGCCATGCCGGTTGTCGACCGCCTGCACTTTGCCCCCACCCGCAAGTGGAAGCGCCATCCCTTCAGCTCTGAAACGATACGCTCCATCAACGATCTGCGCCGCGAGTTGCGCGCCGCGCCATACAACGCCGTTCTCGATCTGCAAGGTTCGATCCGTTCGGCCGTCATTGCGCGTATGAGCGGCTGCCCGCGCCGCATCGGCGAGGCCCATCCGCGCGAGTGGCCCGCGCAATGGCTCTTCACCGAGCGCATCGTGACCCGCGGCGCGCACGTCATCGAGCAGGATGTTGAGCTGGCTCGGGCCGTTGCCGGCGACAGGATCGAAGCCGCCGCGCCCCTTCTGCCCGTCGACACCGAGGCGGAAAACTGGTGTGCCGCATGGCTGGCCGGCCACGCGGCTCAATCCGGCAATCGCACACTCGCGCTCATCGCTCCAGGCGCTGGCTGGGGCGCCAAGCGCTGGCCGCCCGAGCGTTATGCGGCCGTGGCAGCCGGACTCAAGGATCGCGGACTGACTGTTCTCGTCAACGCCGGCCCCGGCGAGGAATCGCTGGCCGCGCCCATCGCCGCCGCCGGCGCAGTTCCCGTCGCCGCCACGCTCGCGCGGCTGATCGCGCTCACCCGCCGCGTTGCCCTCGCGATCGGCGGAGACACTGGCCCGCTGCATCTTGCCGCCGCGATCGGCAGGCCCGTTATCGGCATCTACGGCCCCACCGACCCCAGCCGCAACGGTCCCTACGGCACGCGCGCCCGCGTCCTGCGCAGCCCCGAGAGCCGCCGCGACCACACCCGCCGCGACGCTCCCGAAGCCGGACTGCTTACGATTGCGCCGGAAGACGTGCTGCGCGCCGCGGATGAATTATTGTCGGAGAAGAAGGCTGTATGACCCAGCAAGAAACTTCTCCAAAGGGTTCCGGCGCGGAGCGATGGAAGAAGACCGCGCGCAGGATACGTGTGCCCCTCGGCTTTGCGACCGCGGCGTTGTATCTCTTTGAAGTTATCCGCCAACCCGCGCATCCGGCGGCCATCGCCTGGAGCCTCGCGCTGGTCCTGCCCGGCCTCGCCCTGCGCGCCGCAGCCTCGGGCACGGTCAGGAAAAATCGCGAGCTTGCCGTTACCGGTCCTTACGCCTACACACGCAACCCGCTTTACCTTGGCTCGATCCTGATTGCCGTGGGCTTTGCCGTGGCGCTTCTCAGTTGGTTGCTGGCTCTGGTGCTCGCCGTGGGTTTCGCTCTCATCTACATCCCCGTCATCGCTTCGGAAGAGCAGTTCCTTCGCGCTACTTTCCCCGGCTTTGACGACTATTGCCGCAGCGTGCCGAGGCTGATCCCGCGGCTCATCCCTCGCCGAGGGCCGGCCAAGCGCGATGCGGCGGCAACTTCCCGCAAAGCGGAGGGTGGCTTCTCGTTCACGCTTTATCTCAAGCATCGCGAGTACAATGCTGCTTTAGGGGCTGCATTGCTGTACTTGAGTTTGCTCTTTCTGAGGCCATCGCTGGAACTGCTCCTGCACCTGCCACGATGAGCATTTTTCGGGTTCGCGAAGTCCAACAAATCAGATCTGGTTGAATCCACAAGGAGCCGTGCCGAACATTGAAGACACGCGCCAACGCAGTTAGCCTTTTTTGCGCTTTTACCCTGATTGCCGCCGCCCTTGGCCAGCAGCCCGCCGCGCTCGCCCCGCCGCGCCCCGGCTTCAGCTTTCCCCAGAAGCAAACACTCACCTACGCCGTGGACTGGCGCGTCTTTCCCGCCGGTACGGCGGTGGTTCACTTTGAGACCACTGGCGATCGCGAGCGCATCATCGCTTCGGCCGGCACCATCGGCGCCATCAATCTGCTCTTCCACGTCGCCGACCACTTCCAGTCCGACTTTGACATCCAGCGCGGCTGCAGCTACGACTTCAACAAGCAGACCGTCGAGGGCCGCCGCCAGATCAACTCCACCCTCCACCTTGACTACGCCGATTCCAAATCCATCCTCAACGAGAAAAACCAGGTCACCGGGCAGACCAAGCACCTTGAAGCGCCCATCGGCGGCTGCCTCACCGATCTGCTCAGCGGCATCTTCTACGCCGCCTCGCAGCCACTGGTGCTCGGTCAAAGCTTTGTTCTTCCCGTCGTCGACGCGGCGCGTACCGTGCCCGTCACCATGAAGGTCGAGGGCCGCGAAGAGATCAAAACCCCGCTTGGCCTTTTCAAGACGATTCGCGTGCAGCCCACCGCAGCCGCCGGTGTCGTCAAAAACCGCGGCAACATCTGGATCTGGTACACCGACGACGACCGACATCTCCCGGTGCAGATGCGCGCGCGGCTGTTTTGGGGGACGATTACCTTCCGTCTCACAGCGAATGAAGCGAAGTGAGCGAAAGCTCAAGGGAACGAGGGAGCAAAGTTGTGAGTCCGCAGAGAACCTGCGGTTGCCTTTAACAAAGTCCGATCCAGCCTTAGAGCCGCGGGACTAAGAAACCGCGACGCATCACCTCGCGGTGTAAACTTTCTCTTCGCGCAAATCCAAACTCGGCTCTGCGCGATAAGGATTTCTATGCGCAAACTTTCTCTCCGATTCTGGGTGCCCCAGACCCTCCGCCATTGGGCGACTGGGATCGCTATTGCCTTTGCACTGATTCCGCTCTGTTCGGCGCAGGCGCCGCAAAAGCGCCCCATGACCTTCGTCGACATGATGCACATGAAGCGCCTCGGAGCGACCGCCGTCTCGCCCGACGGCAAGTGGCTGGCCTACTCTGTCACCACCGTCGACCTGGCGAAGAACACCAAAACATCCGAGATGTGGTTGCAGGCCATCGCCGGCGGCGAGCCTTTCAGGATCGCGGTCGCCCGGCCCGGCGATGGCGGCGTAGAATTCGCGCCCGACAACAAGCGCATTCTCTTCCTCAGCGGCCGCGAAGGCGGCCAGCAGATCTGGCTCGCCGACTTTGACCCCGCCACAGGCGCCACTTCGAACCCGCGCAAGCTGACTGCCCTCGCCACTGAGGCTGACAACGCCAGGTGGTCGCCCGACTCGAAGTCCATCGTCTTCACCTCGAACGTCTATCCCGATTGCGCGCCCATCACAACCGCCGATTTCTCCACGGGCAATCAGTGCAATGCCGATCGCGACAAGGCTCGTGCCGAGAGCAAGGTCAAGGCGCGGATCTTCACCCACCTCCTCTATCGCCACTGGGACCACTTCACCGGCGACACGCGCTCGCATCTCTTTCTGGTTTCCGTCGATGACGGTGGAATGCGCGACCTCACGCCCAACAACCCGCACGACGTGCCTCCGTTCTCGCTCGACGGCGGTGGATGCGGCTGCGACTTTTCGCCCGACTCTGGTGAACTGGCGTATACCGACAACATCGATCCCGTTCAGGCCATCTCGGTCAGCGCGCGCATCTTCACGCTCGACCTCACCAACCCCGCCGCCAAGCCGGTGCAGGTTTCAACTTCTGCCGGTGGCAACTTCGATCCGGCCTACTCGCCCGACGGCAAGTATCTGGCGTGGCGCAGCCAGGCCCGCGCCGGCTACGAGAGCGACAAGTTCCGGCTCGCTGTCTACGACCGCCAGGCGAGAACAGTAAAAGACCTGCTGCCGAACTTTGACAATTGGGTGGACGAGTTCGCGTGGGCGCCTGACTCGCAAAGAATCTACTTCGCGTCGTCCGTAACCGGCGAAGAGCCGTTGCTCGTTACAACGCTCGATGGCGCTGTCCGAACCGTTAGCGACCAAGGTGAATTCGGCGACCTCCATCCGCTCCCGAACGGCAGCGCAGTAGTGGCTGAGCACATGATGGACGCATCCCCCAGCGAAGTCGTTGCGATAAGCACTGCGTCGAATCTTCCGCCGGGCAAACGAGTTTCGCCCATCACCCACCTCAACGATGCCCTGCTCGCCCAGTTCGACCTGCCCA
>JAJYFA010000189.1 GCA_021790995.1 Acidobacteriota bacterium | reverse complement strand
GGTATCGCCAACGAAATCATTCCCGTCTTTTCGCGCAAGGCCATCTTCGGCTATCCGGCGATGGTTTCGGCCTCCGTGGGCATTGCCTTTGTGAGCCTTGGCGTATGGGCGCACCATATGTTCACCGTTGGGATGACCTCGGTGAGCAATGCCTTCTTCGCGCTCTCCACCATGCTGGTCGGGATTCCCACCGGCATCAAAATCTTCAACTGGCTGGCGACGATGTGGGGCGGCAAGATCCGGTTTGCCACGCCCATGCTCTTTTGCACCGCATTTCTCCTGCAGTTCCTCATCGCGGGCCTCACCGGCATCATGCTTTCGGTCGCCCCGTGGGATTGGCAACTGCATAACTCCTATTTTGTGATTGCGCATTTCCATTATGTGCTGGTGGGAGCCATCGTCTTCTGCATCTTTGCCGGGATCTATTACTGGTACCCGAAAGTCACCGGCCGCATGTTGAGCGAGAAGCTGGGCAAGTGGCACTTCTGGCTGTTCCTGATCGGCTTTCACATCACGTTCGACACAATGCATTTTGTCGGCCTTTTCGGCATGCCGCGATCCATTTATACCTACGAGGCAGACCGCGGCTGGAATACGCTCAACATGGTGGTCTCCTGCGGCGGTTTCATCCAGGCGATTGCCGCGCTGATCTTTGTGTGGAATTTGATCGACTCCTACCGGCACGGCAAGAAGGCGGGCAACGATCCGTGGGACGCCTGGACGCTGGAGTGGGCAACGCCTTCGCCGCCGCCGAGCTATAACTTCGCCACCGATCCGGTGGTCCGCAGCCGCAGGCCGCTGTGGGATCTGAAGCACCCCAACGATCCAGACTGGAAGTACGAGCAATGAGTACGGTTCCCATCTTTGCAGACGAAAACTGGAGCATGCCCTCGCGGGGGCGAGTGGGCATGCTCTCGCTGATCATCGGCGAGTCGGCCATCTTCACGATCTTTGTGGTCGCGTACGTATATTACATCGGACGCAGCGTGACCGGGCCGACGCCGCAGATCCTCTCCGTTCCCATCTTCAACACCGTTTGCCTGCTCTCGAGCAGTGTGACGATCTGGCTGGCAGAGCGCGCGATCGAGCACGGGCGGGTGCGTGCCTTTGGCCGGTGGTGGGCGCTCACCATGCTGCTCGGCATGGTTTTTCTCGCCGGCACCGCGCAAGAGTGGAAGAGACTTATCGTCGACGAAGGATTCACCATTCGCACCAATCTGTTTGGTACGACTTTCTATTCGCTTGTGGGTCTGCACGCGACGCACGTTGTCGTAGGCCTTATCGCGCTTTCACTGGTGATGGTCTTTACGCTGCTCGGCCGCGTGGAGCAGCGCCATGCCGAGCGCATTCAGGTGCTTGCGCTCTACTGGCATTTTGTCGACGCGGTGTGGGTGGTTGTTTTCACCGTCGTATACATCGCAGGAAGGTAAAGCTGATGCCGGAAACAACACATCATGAGCAGCATCAGGGCGCGACGATTCACCTGCCCGCGCCCACCGCATGGCCCATCGTGCTGGCCTTTGGATGCACGCTGGCTGCCGCGGGGCTGGTGACCAACGTGGGCATCAGCATCCTGGGCGGCGTGTTCATCCTTGCCGGCTGCGCCGGATGGTTTCGCCAGGTCTTGCCGTACGAACAGCACGAGGAAGTGCCGGTGGAGGATCTGCCGGTCACGATCTCTCGGTCCAAGGCGTCGGTGGACCGTCTTCTCCTTAGTCCGGAACACCGCGCGCGGCTGCCCATCGAGACTTATCCCGTGATCAGCGGTATCAAGGGCGGAATCGCGGGCGGTTTTGCAATGATTGTGCCTGCGCTCATTTACGGATACATCGTGCAACGCAGCATCTGGTATCCGGTGAATCTGCTGGGAGGCGCCGGAGTGGCGCACTGGCGGCATCCATCCACGGCTGACATTGCAGCATTTCACTGGCAGGGACTGCTGGTCGCGATTGTGATTCACAGTCTGGCCTGCCTGCTGGTTGGCTTGCTCTATGGCGCCATGCTTCCCATCCTGCCGCGCCACCCCGTCCTGCTCGGCGGCATTCTGGCGCCTCTGTTGTGGACGGGCATTCTGCACTCTTCCATGGGCATCATCAACCCGGCGCTTGCCGAGCACATCGCATGGGGATGGTTTCTGATTTCGCAGGTGACCTATGGATTAGCCGCGGGATTTGTGGTGGCGCGACAGGGGCGTGTTCCCACGGGGCAATCCCTGCCCCTGGCAGCGCGAATGGGAATCGAAGCGCCCGGCCTGATGGAATCGCACACAAATAAAGAATCGCCGCACGATCGGGGGAGCCACTGATGCGATTTATCGCCCTGGCGCTCGCCGTTTTCAGTGTCCCGCTGGTTGCTGGTTGCGGACTTCGGCCCGGCTATCCGCCGAACCCCATGCTGCGCCCCACCGCGGTCACTGATTTTGCGACCCTTTACAACCAGAACTGCGCCGCGTGCCACGGCCAGAATGGGCAGAATGGCCCGTCGATCGATCTGGCCAATCCGGAATACCAGGCGCTCGTTGATGACGCCACTTTGCGCAAGTGGATCTCCGGTGGGATGCCTGGAACCGAGATGCCCGCCTTTGCACAATCAGCAGGCGGCATGTTGACAAGCGCTCAGGTCGATGCCCTGATTGCAGGAATGCGCAGAAACTGGCAGCGGCCGAATGCATTCGACGGAGTGTCGCCCCCGCCCTACGCGCAGGCGGCGGTCGGCGATCCGGTCCGCGGCCAGTCGACCTATCAGGCTCGCTGCGCGCAATGCCACGAGCCAACTCGCGATTCTGCAAACCAGCAGATTACGAGCCCGCGGTATCTGGCGCTCGTCGGCGACCAGGCGCTGCGCACGATCATCATCGCCGGGCGGCCCGACATTGGGCAGCCCGATTGGCGTCATGACAGCCCCGGCGGTCAGGCGGCGGCGCCACTCTCAGTCGTAGATGTGGACAACATCGTGGCATATCTGGCGAGCCTGCGGAACCTGGGACAGCCGGCCCCGGCCAGCACGGCATCGAGCCATACCACGCCGGCAGGGAGGTAAGAAACATGAGCCACGAGGAAAAGCCCATGGAAGCGGACCCAAACCAAAGCGTGAAGGCGCACAATGAAAGCGGCGCCGACAGTCTCAACATGCAGCGCGTTGTCTCACGCCGCTGGATGCTCTTCAAAGCGGCGGCCGCGTTCAATGGCCTCGTCGGCCTGGCGCTCGCGATTCCCATCGTGCGCTACCTGCTGGCGCCATGGAGAAAGGACGCGAGCTACAAGTCGTGGGTTTCGCTGGGGCCAGCCGAATCTTTCCCCACCGGCGAGACACGCCTCGCGGTTTTCAAGAATCCCTCCAAGCGTTCCTGGGACGGCGCCACGGATAATGTCGCCTGCTACGTGCGCCGAACGGGGACCGATCAGTTCAGCGTCTTCGCCATTAACTGCGCGCATCTGGGCTGCCCGGTGCGCTGGTTTCCGCAGTCGCAGCTCTTCATGTGCCCCTGCCATGGCGGTGTCTATTACGCCGATGGATCGCGCGCATCCGGCCCGCCGGAACGGGGCCTTTTCACCTACGATTGGCAGGTGGTTTCAGGTGAATTGCATATCGATGCCGGACAGATGCCCACGCTTTCAAACACCGCGAAGCTGGTGAAGATTTCGCACGGCGAGGGAGAGACCTCATGCGGGTGAACGGAACCATGAGCCGGGTCTACAAATGGTTTGAGAGCCGCCTGCAGCTCGAAGCGCCGGTAAAGGAAGCGGCATTGCATCCGGTCCCGCGCAACACCGCGAGCTGGTGGTATGTCTTCGGCAGTGCGGCCTTTACGCTCCTGTTTTTGCAGATCGTCACAGGAATACTGCTCGCTCTGGTCTATGTGCCCTCGGCAGGAGAAGCATGGAGCAGCCTCAACGTCCTCAATCATCAGATTCCTCTGGGATGGTTTCTGCGCGGACTGCACGGATGGGGATCGAACTTCATGGTCGCCATCGTTCTCATCCACATGGCGCAGGTGTTTCTCTTTGGCGCCTACAAATTTCCTCGCGAGCTCACGTGGACCCTCGGCGTTTTTCTGCTCCTGATGACGTTGGGCATGGCTTTCACCGGCCAGGTGCTGCGCTTCGATCAGGATGCCTACTGGGGCCTCGGTATTGGCGCATCCATCATGAGCCGCGTGCCGTTCGTTGGCGGTGGCTTGGTTCATCTGCTGCTCGGCGGGCCTGTGATTGCCGGCGCCACGCTCTCGCGCTTCTTTGCGCTGCATGTCTTCATCATTCCCGGCGCGCTTCTGCTTTTCGCGCTGCTGCATGTCTGGATGGTGCTCAAGCTCGGCATCAATGAGTGGCCCATGCCCGGCCGGCTCGTTCGCCGCGCCACCTACATCGATGAGTACAACAAACTCGCGCATGAAGACGGCATACCCTTCGTGCCCGGCGCATTCTGGAAGGATCTTGCATTTTCGGGCGCGGTTGTCGCCGCCGTGGGCGTGTGCACCTTCGTCTTTGGACCGTTCGGGCCAGGCGGTCAGCCGGATCCGTCGATCATTCAAACCGTCCCCAAGCCCGACTTCTTCTTCCTCTGGATCTATACGGTGCTCTCCTATCTTCCGCCGCAGATGGAGACGCCATTTCTTCTGATCGCTCCGCTGGTTGCCATTGCTACCTTGCTGGCAGTGCCCTTCTGGGCCGGGGAAGGAGAGAAGAGCTGGCATCGCCGGCCAGTGGCCGTGCTCGCCGTTTCCACCATTGCCATTTGCTGGGGAGTGCTCACGCACCTGGGCGCCACGACGCCCTGGAGCCCGCACATGAACGCGTGGAGCAGCGATCCTATTCCCGTCCACTATCTGCAGCATGCGACACCACTGGTCCGCCAGGGCGCAGTCGTCTTCCAGGTCAAGCAATGCCGTAACTGCCACTCCATCGGCGGAAACGGCGGTGAGCGCGGACCGGCGCTTGACGATGTGGCCACGCGCATGACGATCGACCAGTTGCGCTACAAAGTGGTCACTGGCGGTGGCAACATGCCTGCCTACGGCAAGAACCTGTCTCCCGCGGAGATTGAAGCTCTCGTCAGCTTCCTTGAAACGCTGCATCCGGCCAACGAACCGCCCGCCTACGATGCTTCGCGAAGGGCGGTCGACGAATCGCAGTCTCAACCCCGGCCCCAATCCGCCAGGCCGCCCGCGCCGCCCGTGGCACGCCAGACCGCCAATCGCAGCGCGAATCGATGACCGGCAATACGACAATCGCGGATTTATTTACCCTCTGGGACATTCCCTGGATCGTGACCTCTGAACTCGCCGTCGTCACACTCGTCTACGTGCGCGGCTGGCGGCGCATTCGCCGCACGCGGCCCGCGCAGTTTCCGATGCGGCGCCTGGTGGCGTTTCTCGGCGGCATTGTTGCGATTTTCGTAGCCGTTGCCTCGCCACTCGATACCTTCAGCGAATCGCTTCTCTTTATGCACATGGCGCAGCACTGGGTTCTGATGTCGGCTGCTCCGCCGCTCATCCTCTTTGGCGCTCCCGTTGTTCCCATGCTGCGCGGCCTGCCCCGGTGGCTCATCCGCCTGCTGCGCCCGCTCTTTGCGTCGAGAGTGCTGCATAAGGCAGGGCGCTTTTTGACGAGCCCGCGCGTCGCGTGGCTGGCCATGAACGCCGCATATCTCGGCTGGCACATCCCGCGCGCCTACGAGTTCGCGCTCTCCTCTGAGAACTGGCACAACTTCGAGCACGCCTGTTTCTTCTTCACGAATCTGCTGTTCTGGTGGCCGATCATCCGGCCATGGCCGAGCCATTATTCGCAATCCCGATGGCTTCTGATCCCGTATCTTCTGCTCGCGGACGTGGTCAACACTGGCCTCTCCGCATTTCTGTGCTTCTCGGGGCGCTTGCTTTATCCAAGCTACGGGGCAATTCCACGCCCTTTCGGCCTCAGCGCGCTGAACGATCAAATCGCAGCCGGCGCCTTCATGTGGGTTTGCGGATCGATGGTCTATCTCATCCCCGCCGTGCTCACTGTTGCTCAACTGCTGTAATCGAGCGCGAGCAAACCCTGCAACGACAAAGAATCAGCCGCGGCAGCAGAATTTTGATGCCGGCTCAATAGGCCCTTGGCCGCGTCTCGGGGATTGCTTTGCCGCGGCGGGCAAAGGGCCCGTTCACTGGCGGACCCCATCGCGACGTGAAGCTTCACAGAGAACTTACCTCTTTCCGGAGGTCGGACCTCATCTGCAAATTGTCCTGATCGAAATCGCCTCACAGCCAGGATCGAATTTGCCTCTTCCCTGAAGAGAACCTCCAGTTCGGCTGATTCCGATTATCGGAATGAGTCGCCGCGCCGCGCGATGGCGGAACGAAAGCAGAATTTTGCTTAATCTGCATAGATATTGGCGATTTTCGAATCTCCGTGAAGCAAATCTATGCCCGGACACACGCCGAAGAAAGACGTTGATTTTTACGCGTACAGCAAATTTTGTGTCTTTTCGGTTGACAACCTCAAAGGCGCCTTGGATAATTCTTGCTTCGTAAAGGTCAGACCTTTCGGTGACAAGTCCAATATTTAAACCATAGGCCGTAAGAACAAGAAACTCGGCTTGTGTCGCTTTTTGGAGGAACCTGTGCGCAACCGCATCCCGTATGCTGTCCTTCTGTCTGTGTGCCTATCGGCGTCGACCAG
>JAJYFA010000029.1 GCA_021790995.1 Acidobacteriota bacterium | reverse complement strand
TGGGATTAATTCGTGTATTTCCCAAGCGATTTTGAGCAGGAGAGGATTCATGTCAGCCAGCACATTGACCGTAACCGACAACCGCACGGGCAGCACCTACGAGATGCCCATCGAAGATGGAACTGTGCGGGCGATGGATTTCCGCAAGATTAAAACAGGCGCAGACGACTTTGGCCTCATGCTCTACGATCCGGCCTTTATGAACACGGCTTCTTGCCGCAGCAGCATTACATATATTGATGGCGACCGCGGAATCCTGGAATATCGGGGCTATCCTATCGAGCAACTCGCTGAGAGTTGTTCTTTTCTTGAGGTGGCATATCTGATTTTATTCGGAGAACTGCCTACCGCCGACCAGCTCGATCGTTGGGTCTACGAGATCACGCACCACACCATGCTGCACGAGACCACGAAGAAGTTCATGGAGGGTTTCCGGCACGATGCTCACCCTATGACGATGCTCATCTCTTCAGTGACGGCGCTGTCCACGGTGTATCCCGAAGCTACCGAGGTTCACGACCCCACAAGCCGTTTTCTGCAGATCAAGCGGTTGATCGCCAAGATGCCGTCTATCGCCGCCATGTCTTACCGGCACAGCCTTGGCTTTCCCTACGTCTACCCTGACAACGACCTCAGCTACACGGAAAACTTTATGAACATGCTGTGGAAGATGGTCGAGCCCAAGTATGCGGCCAACCCCGTGCTGGCGCGCGCTCTCGAAGTGCTCTTCATCCTCCACGCAGACCACGAACAGAATTGCAGCACCAGCACGATGCGCGCCGTGGGCAGCGCCCTTGCCAACCCCTATCTTTGCATTTCGTCTGCCGCATCGGCCCTTTCAGGTCCGCTGCACGGGGGAGCCAACGAAGAAGTGATCAAGATGCTCGACGAGATCGACACGGCCGCCAATATTCCGGCTTACATTGCCAGCGTGAAAGGCGGCAAGCGCAAGCTGATGGGCTTCGGTCACCGCGTCTACAAGAACTTCGATCCACGCGCCACGCTGATCAAGAAGATCGCAGAGCAGGTCTTCGAGGTCACCGGGCGCAATCCCAAGCTGGACATCGCTCTCGAACTGGAACGGATCGCGCTTCAAGACGAGTACTTCATCTCGCGCAAGCTTTACCCGAATGTGGACTTCTATTCCGGCCTGATTTACCAGGCCATTGGATTCAAGCCGGAGATGTTCACCGTGCTCTTTGCCATTCCGCGGACGGTCGGCTGGCTCTCGCAGTGGCAGGAGATGATTGTGGATCCGGCGCAGAAGATCGCGCGCCCCCGTCAGGTTTACACCGGGGCCCGCAACCGCCGTTTTATTCCCATGGCCGAGCGCAAACCCGTCGAGGTCAAGGCATAACGAGACGGTTCCGCGGCTGCCGGGCGTTGACTTCGCGCCGGCGCCTGACGGCAGCAGAATCATCGGCCAGCCTTGACGGACTTGAAGCCATGCACCAATAATGCCTGTGTCGCTTACATGAGCTTTGCCTTACCACAAGCTGAAATCGCCTCTTTGCCGACCGGCGGAAAAAGTCCGGCCACGAACCTTTAGGAGCATCGCTTTCCATGGCAACCGTTGAATCTCCCGCATCGCCGCAACTGCGCAGCGGTGTCGAGCCTCTCCGTGCAGGGCAGGGCAGTAGTTTCATCTGGCGCAAGCTGCACTCATTGCTCGGTATCGTGCCTATCGGCGCATTTCTATTGGAGCACCTGCTCTCGAACTATGAGGCGCTCAAGGGCCCGCTCGCCTACGGCAACCAGGTCAAGTTCCTGAACAGCCTGCCGATGGTGCGTGTGCTGGAGTGGGTCTTCATTTTTTTGCCCCTGCTCTATCACGGCCTCTACGGCTTCTATATCTGGCTGCGCGGCAAGTCGAACGTCGTCTACTACCCGTGGGCAGGCAACTGGATGTACACCATCCAGCGCTACACCGGCCTCATCGCTCTCGCCTATATCATCCAGCACGTCTGGCGGCAGCGCTTCACCGGAGTCATGCTCCCGGAGAATCCCTACTACGCCTTCCATAAGGTGCAGGTCGAGCTTTCGAATCCCTGGATGCTGGCCATCTACGTCATCGCGATGATCGCCATCTGCTGGCACTTCGCTTACGGCGTCTGGCTCTTTGCGGCCAAATGGGGCATCACGCCGGGAGTCAATGCGCGTCGCCGCTTCGGCTACGTCTGCATTGCCTTGGGCATCGGGCTTGCGTGCCTGGGACTGGCTGGTATCTTCGCGTTCGTTGGTCCCTGGTATCCCAGCGCGCCCATTCCGACTCCCTAGCCGCGCCTATTGCCGACCCCTGACTCCTGAACCCTGAACCCTGAAACCTGTTTTAAAAGGACTCATTCATGGCAGCACGCAAAATCATCGTGGTGGGCGGAGGACTTGCCGGACTAGCCGCAGTCATCAAGATCGCAGAGGCCGGCGGCGCAGTGGATCTTTTCTCCATCGTTCCCGTCAAGCGCTCGCACTCGGTTTGCGCTCAGGGCGGCATCAACGCCGCAAAGAATCTGAAGGGCGAAGGCGACACCACCTGGCAGCACTTTGACGACACGATCTACGGCGGCGACTTCCTGGCCAATCAGACTCCCGTGAAGGCCATGTGCGAGGCCGCCCCCGGTATCATCGACCTGCTTGACCGCATGGGAGTGCCCTTCAATCGCACGCCTGAGGGTCAGCTCGACTTCCGGCGCTTTGGCGGCACGCTTTACAACCGCACCGCCTTTGCCGGCGCCACCACTGGACAGCAGTTGCTTTACGCGCTCGATGAGCAGGTGCGCCGCCACGAGTCCGAAGGCAAGGTCAAGAAGTACGAGGGCTGGGAGTTCCTCTCCGCCATCATCGACGGCAAAGGCGTAGTCCGCGGCATCGTCGCCATGAACCTGCGCACGATGGACCTTCAGGCATTCATGGCAGACGCTGTCATCCTTGCGACCGGCGGCGTCGGGGCAATCTTCGGAAAGAGCACCAACTCTGTCGTCTGCACTGGCTCCGCGCAGTCAGCCGTCTTCCAGCAGGGCGTCTACTACGCCAACGGCGAGTTCATCCAGGTGCATCCCACCTCGATTCCCGGCGAAGACAAGCTGCGTCTGATGTCCGAGTCGGCGCGCGGCGAAGGCGGCCGCGTCTGGGTTCCGCGCAACCCCGGCGACAAGCGCCCTGGCCGCTCCATCCCCGAGTCCGATCGCTTCTACTTCCTCGAAGAGTGGTACCCGAAGTACGGCAACCTCGTCCCGCGCGACGTTGCCACACGGGCCATTCATAAGGTTGTTTACCAGCTCGGCCTGGGCATTGACGGTCAGCCCATGGTCTATCTCGATCTTTCGCACATCGACTGCCATACGCTGCACCGCAAACTCGGCGGCATCCTCGAGATCTATCAGAAGTTCGTTGGCGTCGACCCCTGCGTCGAGCCGATGAAGATCTTTCCCGGCATGCACTACACCATGGGCGGTCTCTGGGTTGACTTCAACCAGATGACCAACATTCCCGGCCTCTTTGCCGCAGGCGAGTGCGAATATCAGTACCACGGCGCCAATCGCCTCGGCGCCAACTCGCTCGTCAGTTGCATCTTCGGCGGGTTTGTTGCCGGTCCCAACGCCTTACAGTACGCCAGTAGCGCGCCTGCTCCCGAGGGCGACGGCGGCGCTGCCGCTGAACTGGCGCGCCAGGCGGAGATCAACAAGAAGCTCATCGAAAACCAGGGCGGCGAAAATCCCTTTAAGTTGTGGCGCGAGCTGGGTGAGAGTATGACCGAGCACGTTACCGTCACCCGCTACAACAAGAGCATCAAGGAATCCGACGAAAAGATCGTCGAACTGCTCGAACGCTACAAGCGCGTGAACCTGAGCGACAAGAGCCAGTGGGCGAATACCAGCTTTGCCTTTGCCCGCCAGCTCAAGAACATGCTTGAACTCTCCCGCACCATTACGCTCGGCGCTATCCTGCGCGACGAGTCCCGTGGCGCGCACTATAAACCCGACTTTCCCGATCGCAATGATGAGCGGTTCCTCAAGACCACCAAGGCCAGCTTTACCGGCTCGGTAGAGGGTCCGCGCATCGAGTTTGAGGAAGTTGATACACAGTTCATCAAGCCCCGTGCGCGCCGTTACGACGTGGCGAGTTAACGATGTTTTGAAAGGGCACGACTTTAGTCGCCCCGATGCAGGGCCAAAAATGATGGGGCTTTAGGCCCCTGAGGACACCATGGCAGAACGTACAGTTATCTTTGAGATCAAGCGCCAGGCCAACCCAGATGCACCCGCGGTGTGGGAGCGCTTCGAGATTCCCTGGCGTCACGGCATGAACGTTATCTCCGCGTTGATGGACATCGCAGGTAATCCAGTCACCGCCGACGGCCGCCAGACCACGCCGATCACCTATGACTCCAACTGCCTTGAGGAGATCTGCGGCTCCTGCGCCATGCTCATCAACGGCAAGGCCCGCATGGCCTGCTCGGCGCTCATCGATAACCTGGAGCAGCCCATCCGCATCGAGCCACTCACCAAGTTTCCGCTCGTCCGCGATCTCCAGGTCGATCGCTCGGTTCTCTTTGAAAACCTCAAGCGCGTCAAGGCGTGGGTTCCCATCGATGGCACCTACGACCTCGGCCCCGGCCCGCGCGTTTATCCGCAGCAGCAGGAGACCAACTATCCGCTCTCTAACTGCATCTCCTGTACCTGCTGCATGGAGGTTTGCCCGCAGTTCAACGTGGAGACAGGTTTCGTGGGGGCGGCGACAATCGCTCAGGTCAAGCTCTTCAATAACCACCCCACCGGCAAGGTCTTCAAGGAAGAGCGTTTGCGCGCGCTCGCGGGCGACGGTGGCGTTCAGGAGTGCGGCTACGCGCAGAACTGCGTCGAGGCCTGCCCCAAGCAGCTTCCACTCACCACCGCCATCAGCGACATCGGCCGCGACGTGGTGGTGCAGAAGGTCCAGGATTGGCTTCGCAGTTGAAAACTCAGCTGCGAAGTTTCCCGCTCCGCAACCTTCTCTATTCTGAATCCGGCAGTTGACCGCCCGTGTAGGTGTGCGAGCTGCGCACAGCCTTTGAGGGCGCGTGTGTCTCTGTCTCCCGCCTTCACTGTAAAATGGATTCCATGCCAGCTTATCGCTCACGCACATCGACGCATGGACGAAACATGGCCGGGGCGCGCAGCCTTTGGCGCGCCACCGGGATGCAGGACGGCGATTTTGGAAAGCCGATCATTGCTGTCGCCAACTCTTTCACCCAGTTCGTTCCCGGTCACGTTCACCTGAAGGATCTGGGCCAGCTCGTCGCAGAGGAGATCGCGAAGGCCGGCGGCGTGGCCAAGGAGTTCAATACCATCGCCATCGACGATGGCATCGCCATGGGCCACGGCGGCATGCTCTACAGCCTGCCTTCGCGCGACCTGATCGCCGACTCCGTTGAGTACATGGTGAACGCCCACTGCGCCGATGCCCTGGTCTGTATCTCGAACTGCGACAAGATCACGCCCGGCATGTTGATGGCCGCTCTGCGTCTGAACATCCCCACCGTCTTTGTCTCAGGCGGGCCGATGGAGGCCGGCAAGATCCAGCAAGGCGTTGAAGTCAAGTCTCTGGACCTGATCGACGCCATGATTATCGCGGCAGACTCGGCCAAAAGCGACGCCGAGGTTGCCGAGTACGAGCGCTCGGCCTGTCCTACCTGCGGCTCATGTTCCGGCATGTTTACGGCGAACTCGATGAACTGCCTCACCGAGGCGCTGGGTTTGTCGTTGCCCGGCAATGGAACCGTAGTGGCGACCCATGCGGACCGCAAGCAGCTCTTTTTGCAGGCCGGTCGCACCATTGTCGATCTGGCGCGGCGCTACTATGAGCAGGACGACACGAGCGTGCTGCCGCGAAGTATCGCAACCTTCGATGCCTTTGAGAATGCGATGACTCTCGACATCGCCATGGGCGGCTCGACCAACACGGTGCTTCACCTGCTGGCCGCCGCGCACGAGGCGGAAGTGCCCTTTACCATGGCCGACATCGACCGGCTCTCGCGCCGCGTGCCAAACGTGTGCAAAGTGGCTCCATCGTCCGCCACGGTTCATGTCGAAGATGTGCATCGCGCCGGCGGAATCATTGCCATTCTAGGCGAACTCGATCGTGGCGGATTGATTCATCGTCAAGTGCCTACCGTTCACGCGCCAACGCTCGGCGACGCCATCGACAAGCTCGACGTGAAGCGCGGCACGGCGCCCGAGGTCTGCGAATTTTATCGCGCTGCGCCAGGGGGCGTGCGCACCACGGTAGCCTTCAGCCAGAGCAATCGCTATCCCTCGCTCGATCTCAATCGTGAAAGCGGAGCTATCCGCGAAGTGGCGCATGCCTTCAGCAAAGACGGCGGGCTGGCGGTTCTCTACGGCAACATTGCCGAGGACGGCTGCATCGTAAAGACCGCGGGTGTCGATGCGGCAATCCTTGCCTTCACCGGCCGGGCGAGAATCTTCGAGAGCCAGGAAGCGGCGGTCGATGCCATCCTCGGCGATAAAGTCGTTCCCGGCGATGTTGTGTTGATCCGCTACGAAGGCCCCAAAGGCGGACCGGGCATGCAGGAGATGCTTTATCCCACGAGCTATTTGAAATCGAAGGGACTGGGCAAGGTATGCGCGCTGATTACCGATGGGCGCTTCTCCGGCGGCAGTTCGGGACTCTGCATCGGCCACATCTCGCCCGAAGCGGCCGAGGGCGGTGCGCTGGCGCTGGTCGAAGAAGGCGATACGATTCAGATCGACATTCCCCGGCGCGTGCTGCGCGTGGATCTCTCCGATCATGAACTCCAAAAAAGACGCGGCAAGATGGAAGCGCGGGGTGGAGTGGCGTGGAAGCCCCTGTCGCGCGATCGCGTGGTCTCGAAGGCTTTAGAGGCTTATGCGGCGATGACAACCAGTGCCGCAAAGGGCGCGGTTCGAGATGTGTCGCAGGTGCAAAGACAGGCTAAGGAATTTGCCTCTACTGGCGGCTGAATCCAGCCCTCTGCATCTCACGCGACTTCATTGCGCAAGACTCTTCCTGTCGCATCCGGGATCTCGTGCTTGCGAGATCCCGGATGCGGTGCAGGCATCTTCAGCTTCAGATCGTCTTCGTTTCAGCCGAAGCCAGAGTGGTATCGGCGGCGGCGCGGCTCCAGCCAATACGCAGATCCTTCACGTTGTGCAGCGCAAAGTTGCCTTCGGCCGTGCGTGGCGCGGTGATCGCAAAAAAGTCCGCCCGCTCCACATCTTCCAGATAAAATGCAGGCCGCGGGTCCGCCGCCAGTGCCGCCAGTTCCACGTGGCTCATTTCGACATTGCGCACATGGCGCAGGAAGAATCCGAGCGAGGGCATCTGGCCAAACATTCCCGGCTCGGGATAGCCGTCAGCCTTTTCGGGCGGCTGAATCCTGGCTGCTTCGGCCGCAGCTCCGCCAACATTTTCGATGTAAATATTTGAGAGCTTCACATCCTCAATCGCGTAGCCGGGAATTCCGCTCAAGATCGACGTCACGCGCATTGGCGCATTGTGGCACTCGAGATTGCTCACCAGAATGCGCTTTAGCGTGCCCACCTTGGTCGTCTCCTTTGGCCCGCGCAGGCGTGCGCCCAGGCGCAAAAAGAGCGGCGGCGAGATCAGGTCGCGCATCGTGGTGTTGGTGATGGCGATGTCCTCAAGCAGAGCGCCGTCGACCGTTTCCAGCGCGTAGCCCTGGCAGCCCTCGAAGACACAGCCTGTCACCGTAATGTTGATGAACCCGCCGTTCGACTCCGTGCCGCACTTGATGCGGCCAGTGCCGTAAGCATGCGCGCCTTCGGGGAACTTCTTCCATGTGCCATCGAGAACAGTACCGAGCTGGTAGCATCCCGTGACAAAGCAGTTGGCGATGGTTACGTTGCGCGTGGGCCGGGCGTATCCAAGCGCGAAGCTGGATTTGGGGCAGATGCCGTCGTCCCACGGTGAGTTCACCGTGCAGTTGGAGACACGCACGTTCTGGCAGCAGTCGATGTCCATACCATCGCGGTCGGTGTCGATGGTGAGGTTGTCGATGGTGAGGTTGTCGACGCCGGTCAGCAGCAAACCGAAATGACCGCCCTTGAGGATGGAAAAGTCGCGCAAGAGGACGTTGTGGCAGTTCTTGAGCGCGATGGCCTTGTTGCCTACGCCAGCCTGCTCGGCCTGGTACATGGGGTAGTCGCCGCGCTGCATGAAGTGGTGCGGCGGACGCGGCGGCGCGGTGGCGCGGTGCATGGCCGGCTCGGGGCCAAAGCCGCGGACCGTCGTTGCAGAGGCGGGCGCGGGACCGGCGCCAAAGCTGAGGCCCTTGCCGTAGATAAGGCCGCGGCCGGTGATTGAGAAGTCGTGAATGTCTTCGCCCCAGATCAGGGAGTTGTGCCAATGGTTGTGGCCGTAGTCCTGATAGGCGTCCCAGGCGGTTTTGGGCTCGGCTGCGTCGTAGGTGCCGCCGTTGTAGCCAGTGGCCTCGCCGGGCTTGGGCGAGTCGGCGGCGAGAATCGTGGCGCCCTGGTCGAGGTAGAGATGAACGCAGCTCTTGAGCCGGATGGAGAAGCAGAGATAGGTTCCGGCAGGGAACACAACAGTGCCGCCACCGGCTGCTGCCGCGGCCTCAATTGCGCGATTGATCGCGGGGGTGTCGACGGTCTTGCCGTCGCCAGCGGCCCCGTATTGGCGAACATTGAACACGGGATCGGAGGCTTTGGAGATCGCTTTGTCTTTGCCTGCGGCAAAGGCGAGAGCGGGCAATGAGGCTCCTGCCATGCCTATGCTGCCAATGCGGAGAAGATCGCGGCGTGCGGAATTGAATGGATTCATGGATGAACTCCTGGCTGCTATCTGGTTCGTATGAATGGGCGAGCGGTTTGCACATTCTGAGATATCGCTGTTTCTAGTCTAGGTGAAAAATCTCTTCAAGAGGCTGCATCAGCTCGTCGGGGCTACTGCCGTTGCTGGATTCGAACAGCGGTGCCATTTCCGTCTGCCAGTGTGCATTGATGGGGTGGCTTTTCATCGCGGTACGGCATTTTTCAAAATCATCGGCCTCGACGTAGCCGATAACGGTACCGTCTGGCTCCAGAAACAAGGAGTAATTCCTCCATCCGGCTTGGCGGAGGGCATCGAGCATCTCAGGCCACACTTGAGCGTGGCGGAGCCTGTACTCATCCATCTTTTCCGGGCGTACTTTGAGAAGAAAACAAGTGCGCATGGTCGTCGATTTTCACCTGGGAAACAATTTCATTTCTTCCGACCAATCATCCTAGCACCCTGGAGGAGAAGGCTGGCAAGAAAAAATTTTCAATGGAAATTTTCGGTCTATCTATCTGACGTAGCTAATGGGCGACAAGACCCACAAACGCAGGCGCACAGGCGAGCAGCGAGACGTAGATTCCGGCGAGGGCGGCAAAAGCGAGGCTGTGGAAGAAGACAAAGCGGAGGATGGAACCCTCCTGGCCATAGGATTGGGTGGCAGTGCTGGCCACGACGATGCTGGGCGCAGCAATCATCTTGCCCATCACGCCGCCTGCGGCGTTGGCCGAGGCCATCAGAACCGGAGCGACGCCAAGTTGGCGGGCTGTCGTGGTCTGTAGGCTGCCGAACAGGACATTGGATGCCGTGTCGGAGCCGGTCGAAGCGGTGCCGAGCCAACCAATGAGGGTGCCGAAGAAGGGATAGAGCAGGCCGGTGCGGGCAAAGGCGAGGCCTAGCGTGGCATCGAGGCCGCAATAGCGCGTTACGAAGCCCAGTGCCATCATGGCGGCGATTGTGACCAGGGTGTAGCGAATCTTGTAAACCGTGCGGACAAAGGCGCGGGCCAGCGTGCCAGGGCCGAGACCCATCATCAGCCCGGCAAGCAGAGCAGCAAGAAAGATCCCGCTGCCAGTGGCGGAGAGCCAGTTCAGATTGAAGACGGCAGGCTCGGCCGCAGGAGCGGCGACGACGGGCGGGACGCGAAGCACGACGTTGTTGAGGCCGGTGACGGGAACTTTGATCGTAGTGTGTGTTTCCATCCAGCCGGAAAAGCGGGGAACTCCCCAGGCAAAGACCACTAGGCTGACAACCAGCCAGGGAAGCCAGGCCTTGAAGATCGCAGCCGCAGTGTGCCCGTGAGCCTCCCGCGCCTTGCCCGTGATGTCCTCGCGGTGAACATCGAGGGTGCGCCGGGGCTTCCAGAAACGCAAAAAGGCAACAAGGACGACGATTGTCGATGCAGCGGAGACGATGGCCACCAGCCATGGGCCGCTCCCGTAGGCCATCAGAAACTGGACGACAGCGAAGGTGGCGCCGGTCAGCAAAATGGCGGGCCAGACCTCGATCGCTGCCGCCATGCCGGCGAAAACCCAGATGAGCCAGAAAGGAACGAGAAGATCGAAAGGCAGAAGAATGAGCGCGGTGGTGCGGCTTAGAGCGAACAGATCGAGTCCCGTGACGCCCTGAAGGGCCACGATAGGAATGCCGATCGAGCCGAACGCGACAGGAACGGTATTGCCGAGCAGAGACAGTCCGGCGGCCTCAAGAGGATTGAAGCCCAGGCTGATGAGAATGGCGGAGCAGACGGCGACTGGCGTACCAAAGCCGGAAGTGCCCTCAAAAAACGCGCCGAGAGCAAAAGCAATGAGCAGAAGCTGCAGGCGAGAGTCCGCAGTGATGCCGGTGAGGCTCTGCTGGAGGGTGACGAAGCGCCCAGTTTGAACCGTCAGGTCGTAGAGAAAAATGATGGGCAGTATGATCCAGCAGATGGGAAAAAGCCCGTAGCCTGCGCCGTAGGCAGCCGCAGTGAAGGCCAGACGCAAAGGCATGTGAAAGACAGCGACCGCCGCAAGCAGCGCCGCGACGAGTCCAGCGAGGGCCGCGATGTGAGCCTTGAGGCGCAGAATCGCCATAGCGCCGAGGAGCACCACAATGGGAAGCGCAGCGATGAGCGTGGAAACCTGCCAGCGCCCGATTGGATCGTATCCCTGCGGCCAGTGCCCGGCAGCCGTATTGGTGGCGAGAAGGTAAACGGCGCCGAGAACAACCGCCAGGAGGGCACCGGCTTCGAGAACGAACGAAGCACCATTGAAGGAATTGGCTGCGGGAGCGGGCGGATTGGCTGACATGCGGCCTCGTGACTGCATCTTACCGCTACGCAGCCAGCTCCTGCGCCTGGCGGCGAACGGTGAGCACGGTGATGTCGTCCTGCTGACCGAAGGATTTGGCGGCATCGGCCAGATAGAATGCCGACTGATTGCTGAGGTAGCGCACGCGGTCGAAGCCGAACAGCTCGCCCGACGGCTGACGCGCCTCCACCACTCCGTCCGAAAGCAAAAGAACACGGTCGCCAGGATGGAGATAGAATCGCGTCTCACTGTAAGTCACCTGCGGTAAGACGCCTAGTGGCAAATCGCCGGGCAGGTTCATCTCCTGGCTGTTGAGATAAGGCGGAAGGTGGCCCGCATTGGCAACGACAGCTTCGCCATTGGATCCGAGCCAGATGGCCTGACAGGTGGTGAAGCTTTCGGCCCCGGTGAGGACGCCGTTGAGCGATTCGAGGATTTTGGCCGGACTGCGCTCATGAATGCGCCGCAGCGCGCCCATCAGCAGCGATACGTTCATGGCGGCCTTCAGGCCCTTGCCGGCAACATCGCCGATGACGACCAACAGGCCGTCGTTGCCATCGGTGCGCACGTGAAAAAAGTCGCCTCCCACCTCGTGGGCTGGGCTATAGACGGAGTCGACATCGAAGCCGGGCGTCGCCAGCTTTTCCCGAGGAATGAGAAGCTCCTGTACATTGCGCGCTGCATCCAACTCGCTGGTGGCGCGTTCCTGTTCGCGCTGAATGCGCAGGAAGCGGAAGTAAATGATGAGAACGATGACGAGAATGCCGGCGAAGTCGCCGAGTGAATACATGTGAATGGGAATGGGTCCGGCATCGAACCTGAGCGGGGAACGGAATGGAACTCCGGTTTCGTCGCTGATCACCGAGGCGACGATGGGCTCAATAAATCCAATGACGGTAAGGATGAGAGGAATCAGCAAAAGGCCTGCCTCAAGGTTGCGCTTGAGAGCGGCCGCGATCAGCGTGCCAAAAATAAAGATGGACCAGGCCAGCAACCATAGACCGCTCAAAAGAACAACGCTGACGAGAAGAATGGCGACGCCGGTGCTGTGGCCGACAAAGAGCAGCGTGGGGCCAACAAAAGCCAGCACGGGCGCGGAGTAGCGCAGCGCGCGGATATACCAGCGCCTGGGCAGCGCGAGAAATGCAACCAGAAACTCGTAAAAAAGATAAGCCGAGATGAGGATGAGTTGCAGGAAGAGCGCGGCGTACCAGAGCGTATCGAGACGGGCAGAACTGCCTGCCAGCTCGATAAACGCGATTGGCGCCTGCACGAGCTCGTGCAGAGCCAGCCAGAGGTACTCGGCATGGCCTTTTTGCGCGAGGTAGAGGGCGAACAGGAAAACCGCGAGGACAGCGAGCAGAATCGAGTAAATGAGACGAGGCAGGCGCTCGAAGAGCGAGCGATTCTGCCAGAGGTTCAGTTCGCGCTCAAGATCGCTGGGGCTGCCGAGATAAAGTGCGCGGTTTGAGAAGAAGTTGTTATAGGCGCCGTACCCAAACGGAATGTAATGAATGCGCACCGCGAGAACAAGCGAGGTTTCGTCGGGAGGTATATCGAGGTTGTAAATGCGCGAGATGAGTTGGTAGTGCTCTGGCATGTCGCCATGCGGGCCTTCAGGCTGGATGGGGCTGCCGTTGGCGTAGACGTCCGGACTGGGTCCGGTGGCGCCGAAGCCGAACGAAGTGTTGGTGGATACGGGCAATTCAATCAGGAGCGCAAGATGTCCGTGATGTGGCGCCAACTTGATGTGCAGACGGAACCATGCATAGCGGCGCGAAGCTCTCCTGTGGGGTGGTGCTTCCCGCTCCGGGCCGTTTGCAACAGCAGGGCCCGGCTCAGCCTCTGGCTCGGGAACGTCCGCAATGGAACTTTGGGCGTCGCGAATGGCCCAGGAGGAATCGTCGAATGTGGGCAACGACGCGGCAGGATCGGCGGTGATGCCAACGCGCCAGCCGGTCGTAAGCTGGAGCGGAGAGCCTACCCCGGTGGCGTCGAAGATGGCTTGCGGGGCCGGTGCGGCCGGCGAGATGGGTTCGGCGTGGGCGCGGGCCGAAGCTGAACCAGCCTGCGGCTGTGCCTTTACAGACAGAGGAATGGTTAAGCAAGCCGTGAACCAAGCAAGGGCTAAAGTCCTGAACTGCAAAGCGCCTCCAAAGCCTGTGTTCTCCACTCTACAGCCAAGGTCGCGCAAGCTCCAAGAAACCATAACAGGTGGACTCTCCAGTGACGCCCTCGCCCCAAATGCAAGATTCCTGTCTGCCCGTTTGGATAGGACCAAAACCGAGTTTGCCAGGAGTATCAAAAGTACAGGCATTTGCGTCTAAGATAGAGAACAAAGCAGGGGCCCGTGTGCGCGGAATTCCTACCGTGCATGGAGGTGAGGTCATGAAGACAAGGGATCGCATGAGGTTGAGGTTGGCGGCTCTGTCGGGATTGGCGCTGTCGCTGGCTGTTGCGGTTTGGGCGCAGTCAAGCGGATCGACTTCCAGTTCACCCCCGGCAAGCACGCCACCGGCACAAACTTCCGCAGGAACAAATTCAAGCGGCGGGGCGCAGAGCGGGCCGTCTGCCAGTCAGACGAATCCGAGCCCGACGAGCCAGGGGACGGCTACAAGCGGAGGAAGCAATCCTTCCGCGCAGCCGTCGCCCGGGTCGCCTGTAGGCGGAGACGCGCCCTTGCCCGCGAAGCCAGCGAGTAACGCGTCGTCCAGCGAAAAGATCCCGCCCTGCCCGGCGAACTCCAGCAACGACAAGAAAAAGAAGAAGGATAAGGGTAAGGACAAGACCAACCTGGATGAGGTTGAGCCTGGAACCACGCCAGTTGGCGGCGACTGTGCGGCCGTTGATCCCAACAAGGTGGTCGAGCCCGGCAGCGAGATGATCAAGGTGCGGCCCGGCAGCATCGAAGATGTGAACGCGGTGGGGAATCGCAACATTGGTGGCCGTGGCCTCGGAAATTGGTACTCCACCGACTCTGAGATCAAGATGGGCCGCCAGTACGCCGACGAGATCGAGAAGAGCACCAAGTTCATCAACGACCCGGTGGTCACCGAGTATGTGAACCGCATCGGCCAGAACATCGTGAAGAACTCCGACTGCAAGGTACCGTTCACCATCAAGGTGATCGACTCGGACGAGATCAACGCCATGGCGCTTCCCGGCGGCTTCTTCTATGTGAACTCAGGCCTGATGCTGGCAGCCGACGAGGAAGCGGAACTGGCGGGCGTGATGGCGCACGAGATCGCGCACGTCTGCGCCCACCACGCGGCGCGCGAGATGACGCGCATGAACTATGCCCAGATCGGCATGGTCCCGCTGATGATCATGCTGCCCTACGACTGGACGGGATTGGGCATCTACGAAGGAACGCAACTGGCGATTCCAATCGCCTTCCTCCAGTTCTCGCGCGACTTCGAGGCTCAGGCCGACTATCTCGGCGTGCAATACATGTATCGCACAGGCTACGATCCGCAGGCATTTATCACCTTCTTCGAGAAGATTCAGGCACTCCAGAAACGCAAGCCGGGACTGGTAGCCAGAGCCTTCAGCGACCACCCGCAGACGCCGGATCGCATCGTGCACTCGCAGGAAGAGATCGCGCGCATTCTCCCCGCGCGGCCTGAATACCTGGTGACCACCTCGGAGTTCGACAACGTCAAGGCACGGCTTGCGCGCATCGAGAACAAGCGGAGGCTGACCGATACCAAGCGCGCCAATCGGCCATCTTTACGCCGTGCGAGCACGACGAGCACGGATGGATCGAATGCCGGCGACGGACCGCCGACGCTGCATCGACGCGACGAGCAGAACTGAAAGGCAGGGAGCAGGGAGTGGCAGCTAGTCTGCCGCGCGAATCAATATCGCAATCTGGAGAACTTTTGCGAGGACCTGGCCAGCGCGATGCCGCAACTGTCTGATCTGAAGCACCGAACTGTAACGCCGCTCTCCGCTATACTGAGAGCCACGGAGCGAGACGCCATTCGCTGCAGCGGTTGGCCGGCTTTACAAGCCAGTGCGACAGGCGCTCGCTAGATGCCTGCAAACCATGAAGAAGAACACGACGATTGCGGCGGTTCTGGTTGTCGCGGCGGTTTTTCTCTTCTTCCTCGTGTTGACTAAGGTTGCCAACGAAGCTCCGCCCCAGCCGCCCAACGGCTATACCTTCTGGCTCTACGCCCAGCATGTGGTTGAGTGCTCTCCCACAGAAATTACGCTGGTCGACAATCGCGAGGCTGAAACTCATCTGGAAGTCGACAATAGCTGGCCGCCGTGTTCGACCTTTCACAAAGGCGATGTACTGGACTTCGATCTTTCGCGCGGCGAAAAGACCCATTTCCTGCGCGTAGAGCCGACGGCCTGGTGGCGGAAGTCCATGTAACGGCGAGCAACAAGGAACGAGAACGCGGAAACCCGGCGAACGACGGGGACCATCCGTAACAAGGCCGCTAGGCCTTGGGGTGGGGGTTCTCCGGCAGCACAAGAAAATGGGTTTTTCCACAGGATTTCTCAGGTCGCTGCGTCGGGTAAAAGACCTTGAATTTCCTGTAACTTCCGGAAAATCCTTGAATCTCCTCGTGAAGGCGCGTTAAATACAAAGTAACCGGCAGATTTGCCGGAAACTGCTTTTAGGCTCCAGGTCACGAGCCGGAGGTAATCATGCGCAGCGCCGCAGCCCGTTCCAACCTTCTGGTTCCCGAAGTCCGCGAGGTCATGGACATACGCCAGGCCTCGGATTACCTTGGCATCTCGCCCGACACGCTCTACAAGTACGCGTCGGAGGGGTTCGTACCCGCGTTCAAGCTGGGCAATCGCTGGCGCTTCAAGCGCTCGCGGCTCGATGAGTGGATGGACCGCCAGAGCGAGCAGTACGCCGGCGGCGAAGTGGACGCCAGCAGGAAGAAGCCGGTGCAGCGGGAAGCGGCCGGTAGCTTGTAGCGCGGAGCCTGGGGACTTCGCCTGATCCTTTTCGCTCTGCGAAGGTGTAGAAGCAGCGGATCGCGAAGCAGATGCGCCATCGATGACAGGGCGCTTCGCAGGACAGCAAAAAATTAGGTTTTCTGGCCCATCTGTTGGCTGGCGTGAATCGGCTGCCGATAGCTGTGGACTGTCTGCCAGCCAGGTACCCGACTCCCGATCCCTGTGTTACAACTAAGCGAATGGACCACTTCCGCCGCATGGGCGCATTGCGCCGCAAGCTGACTCGCGCCGGGCTTCCCGGTCTCCTCGTTACTTTTCTTCCCGATGTCCGCTACCTCTGCGGATTCACCGGTTCGAACGCTGCACTGGCGGTCACGCGGCGGACCGCGCGCCTCTTTACCGACGGCCGCTATACGACGCAGGCCACGGAAGAGGTCAAGGCAGCCCAGGTGCAAATTGTGCAGGGTGGGGCAGCCGTAGCGGCTGCACAATGGCTGGCAGCGCAGCCCGGAGTGGAGTTGGCTGGGTTCGACGCGGCGCGCACCACGGTCGCGGAACTGAAAAGGTGGCGGCAGGAATTGCCCAGCCGGCTGCGGCGGGGCTTTCTCGAAGAGATCCCGGCGCCGTTTGTCGAACAATTGCGCATGGTGAAGGATGAGGATGAGCTGGCAATCCTGGCCGAGGCCGCGCTTCTGGGCTGTCAGTTGTTCGACGGGATTCTCGCGTTTCTGCGGCCGGGAATTGCAGAGATCGATGTGGCCGCGGAACTGGAGCACAAGGCGCGGCTCCTGAGCGCGGAAGGCATGTCGTTTGAAACCATTGTTGCTTCCGGCGCGCGTTCAGCCCTGCCGCATGGGCGCGCCACGGCTGCATCGTTACCGCGGCGCGGCTTTGTGACCCTCGACTTCGGTATAATCCACAAGGGTTACTGCTCTGACATGACGCGGACGGTCTTTCTGGGCAGGCCAAAGCCCGAAGAGCGGAAAGCGTACGAGGCAGTGCTGGAGGCACAGGAGAACGCAGTGAAAGCGGTGGCTCCGGGCGCAAGTTGCGGGGATGTTGACGAGGCGGCGCGCAGCATCCTGCGCAGGGAAGGCTTCGCTGAAGCTTTTTCTCACTCCACCGGCCACGGCGTCGGATTGGAGATTCACGAGCCGCCGCGAGTAGGCGCAGGACAGCCAACGCGTCTTGCGTCAGGCATGGTGGTGACGATCGAGCCCGGAATCTATCTTGCGGGCCGGTTCGGCATACGCATTGAGGATATGGTAGCGGTGACGCGCAGCGGTGGCGAGGTGCTGACACCGGCCCCGAAGGCGCTGATCGAACTTTGAAAGGCGCAGTTCAGGAAGGTTGACACCCGTGCGTGGAGAGTCAAAGGGACGAATGAAATCACAAGACATCGAAGAGTTGCGACAACTGATTGAGTTCCTGAAGCAGCATCAGGTGGCCGAGTTCGATATCGACCGTGGAGACCTGAAGCTGCGGCTGAAGTTCAACTCACCTGAGGGTGGTTCTGCATCGTTGAACGATTTGGCCCGGCTGCTCAGGACCGCCCCACCAGCCGTGACGCAGGCGGCCGCTGCAAACACGCCGGCAGGAACAGCAGATGCCGCCGAATCTGAAGACAATCCCGATGCCGGCCTGCATCTGGTCAAGTCGCCGATTGTGGGCACCTTTTATGGCTCGCCATCGCCCGGCGCTGCGGCGTTTGTGTCGCCCGGTGACCGCGTTGAAAAGGGCCAGGTGATCTGCATCGTCGAGGCCATGAAACTGATGAATGAAATCGAGGCCGACGCTTCGGGCGAAATAGTCCGTTGCCTGGTCGCGAACGGGCAGGCGATTGAGTTCGGCCAGCCGCTCTTTGCCATTCGCACTGCGTAGGGAGAGGAGTAAATCGGCAAGTTAGCGCGTCTGCAAGTCAGCCTGAGATCGGCGTCACCGCTCAGTTTCAGGTATACGACGTTGCATAAACCCGCTCCCACTGCCGACTCGATCCGATGACCCTTCGCAGATTTGTAATTTTGCCGACTCGCTAACCCGCTAACTTGTTGACTCGCTAACTATGTTTCGAAAAGTTCTCGTAGCAAATCGTGGTGAAATCGCCCTGCGTGTGCTGAATGCGTGCAGGGAGCTGGGCATTCGCACCGTAGCCGTCTACAGCGAAGCCGATCGTAACTCACTGCACGTGCGTTTTGCCGATGAGGCCATCTGCATCGGACCGCCGCGCGCTTCGGATAGCTATCTGAATGTGCCCGCGGTCATCTCCGCGGCGGAGATTGCCGATGTGGAGGCGATCCATCCCGGCTACGGCCTCTTGAGCGAGAATGCAAACTTCGCCGAGGTCTGCCGCGCTTCGAACATCAAGTTCATCGGGCCGCCACCAGAGGTGACGCGGCTGATGGGCGAGAAAGAGAAGGCACGTCAGGCGATGAAAAAGGCTGGCGTGCCCATCCTGCCTGGCTCTGATGGCATTCTGACCACAGCCGACGAGGCGCGCGTGTGGGCCGAGAAAGTCGGCTACCCGGTGATTCTCAAGGCCAAGGCTGGTGGCGGCGGGCGCGGCATGAGGATCGTGCGCGATGCCGCGGAACTGCCCAACCTCTTCCATGCGGCGTTTACCGAGGCTGCCAACGCCTTCGGCAACGGCGAGCTTTACATGGAAAAGTTCGTCGAGAATCCGCGCCACATCGAGTTCCAGATGCTGGCCGACGAGCACGGCAACGTGGTTTCGCTCTTCGAGCGCGAGTGCTCGATCCAGCGTCGGCATCAAAAACTGATCGAGGAAGCGCCGAGCCTGCAGGTGACGTCCCGGCTGCGTGAGGAGACCGGCCGCACGCTCTCAAAGTGCCTTCGCGACATCGGCTACCAGAACGCCGGTACGGTGGAGTTCCTGATGGACGCGAACCATCAGCTCTACTTTATCGAGATGAACACGCGCATCCAGGTGGAGCACCCGGTGACGGAGGCGATCACCGGCGTGGACCTTGTGAAGGCGCAGTTGTACATCGCTGCTGGAGAACGGCTGGAGGCGATTCTTCCGCCGAAGCTCGAAATGCGTGGCCACGCCATTGAGTGCCGCATCAATGCCGAGCACCCACAGCGGTTCACGCCGTCGGCGGGAACCATCTCGGCCTTCAACGTTCCGGGCGGCAACGGCGTGCGCGTGGAAACGGCGCAGTATGCCGAGGGCGTCGTTCCGCCCTACTACGATTCGCTGATTGCCAAGCTCGTCACCCACGGAGTCGACCGCGCCGAGGCCATCGCGAAGATGGAGCGGGCTCTGAGCCAGTTCATTGTGCGCGGCGTTGAAACCTCGATTCCGTTGCACCAGGAAATCTTTCAGGATGCGGGCTTCCGGGCCGGTCAGTTTGACACGGGGTTCATGGAACGATTCCTCAAAGCGCGCACCGCATCTGAGAAGAAAACCGAGTAGTGCCCAGCTCTAAGCGAGCAGGTTGACGGCGAGTCCCGCGGCCAGGGCGGTCTGGTGTTGCTTTCTATCGAAGGTGAAGAAGGATCCTGCGCCGAGCTCAATGGCTGCGGCCACGTGCAACAGATGGACGGGGTGAAATCCGATGGTTTGCGGGAGCGTCTGAGCAAGGGCTTTGGCGTGCGTGTAGGCGCTGTCGGGAATCGGCTCGAGAGTCAGCACTCCGGCCTGAATATCGTCGCACAGGTCCTGAATGGCATGATCGCGTTCGAGCGGCGACATCTCGTTGCGGAACAGCCGTAAATTGAATGCGTTGAGCGCTTCCAGTTCGACCAATGAGCTGATCAGAAGGGGCTCACCGGCATCGCGAATGAGAGCGATTGCAGCGAGCGTGTTGACGTCCCGGATGTGCAGCGAAACGAGCATGCTGGTATCGAGATAAATCATCGGCGCAACCTAAGAATGGTCTTCACGGTCGGCCGAGATCAGGTCGGCGCTCGACACTTCAAACACTTTGTTGCCGTAGTTGGCGCGCATCCGGCCTAGAAAATCTGGCAGCACAGGCTTTTGGGCGCGAACGGGAGTTAGCCGCGCAATCACCTTGTGGCGCTTGGTGATTTCAATCTCGCTGCCTTCCTGGAGCAGGCGTTCGACCTTCTTGAAGTCGTAGCGAAGGTCGCGAACGGAGACAGTTTTCATGGGTTGAATTCTAGCATCGCATCGAGCGACCGGTGCGATGCTCTGCAGGTACGGTGACTTGACGCTATCATCGTTCCCCGGTGCGATCGTTTATGCTGAGTAGGCAACTTGGAGGTTACCATGGATGCTCAGAAGGAACTGATCGCCGAATTCGACCGCGAGATCGCGAAAACGCGCAAGATGATCGAGGCCATCCCAGCCGACGCAGATTTCAACTTCCAGCCCCACCCGAAATCGATGAGCCTCGCCCGCTTGGCAGGGCACCTAAGCGATTTCGTCGGCGACTGGGCGCATTCGACGCTGACCAAAGACAAGATCGAGTTCAACCCGGAGAGTGATTACAAGCCCTTTGTGCCTGCGAACAAGGCCGAGGCATTGGAGAAGTTCGACAAGCAGCTCGCCGACGTGCGCGCGGCACTGGCGGCCACGAAAGGGGAAGCATGGGACCGGAACTGGCAGCTCATCTTCAAGGGAAAAGCCTGGATCGATGAGCCTAAATACCAGGTATTTCGCGACGCCGTGATGAACCACATGATTCACCATCGCGGTCAGTTGAGCGTATATCTGCGGCTGCTCGGCGCAAAAGTGCCAGGAATTTACGGGCCCAGCGCGGACGAGATGTAAAGGGCAGGGGACAGAGATCAGTGGTCAGCGAGCGACGAGCCGTTCGGCATCGCTTTCCTTGGAGTCTCCCGCGATGATCGCTGAAACCTGACCCCTGTTTCCTGTTCTACCCTGAAAGTATGTCTTTTTCTTTTCCCAAGATTTATCCAATTCTCGATAGCGCCATTATTCCGCGGGTGGGTCGAAGGGAGTTTCTGCTTCGGTTAGGAAGCGGGCTCACCCAGGCAGGAGTGATGCTGCTCGAATACCGCAACAAAACAGGCTCCGATGCGGAGTTGCTCGCCGATGCGTCGATTCTCCGTAAGGCCATGCCCTCGGGTCAGGTAAAGTTGATTCTCGATGATCGAGCCGATCTGGTTGAACAAACAGGTTTTGACGGTGTTCATGTCGACATGGGAGATGCCGTGCCGGCTGAAGCGCGGCGCCTCGTAGGGCCGGAGCGAATTGTAGGCACTTACGGCGGCACAGAGGCGCTTCTGCCGGGAATTCTGAGTGAGCCGGTGGATTATCTGTCCATCGGCCCCGTCGCCACCACGTCCACCAAGCAAACCGCAAAGACGCCGATCGGCGTCGAAGGCGTGCGCCGGCTTCGGCGAGAGGCTGGTCCGCGTGCCGTGCTGGTGGCAGTTGGCGGGGTGACGCTCGAGGCAGCGCCCGCAATCCTCGATGCGGGCGCGAGCGTGATTGGCGTCTCTGCGGCCATCTTCCGCGGCGACGATCCAGTGGTCGAGTTCGGCCGCTGGCAGATCGTGCTCTGTTAGAGAATCGGGACTGGTGTCCGAAATCGAAGCAAAACTGGCCGATGTCGAGACTCTGTGCAATAGAAAGCTAAGCGCCTATGCCTCACAACGAGACAGACCGCGCCTGAAAACGATACAGTCGCATCAGGCGCACGCTACCGGCTTTTGGGTGCATCTGGCCTTGCCCGAGCCCTTTGGCTGCATATCGTATGATATGCGTTGCGCGTCTCTGAAAACAGGGCCGGACACTATTTACATCGATGCGTCGTCCGCCAGGAGGAATCCTCCCTTTGATTTCGCGATTACTGCGTATTAAACCCATGTCGATGCTCTCCATTGAAGCGGGCGAGCAGGGCGAGCACACATTGAGGCGCTCGCTGGGGGTTGTGAATCTGGTCACTCTGGGAATTGGCGCGGTGATTGGCGCGGGCATCTTTGTATTGACCGGCCAGGCCGCGGCGCTGCACGCCGGTCCGGCCGTGGCGTTAAGCTTTGTGCTGGCCGGAGTCACATGTGCTTTTGCCGGACTTTGTTATGCGGAATTTGCATCCATCATTCCCATCGCCGGCTCGGCATACACCTACGGATACGCCACGCTGGGCGAACTGGTGGCATGGATCATCGGTTGGGATCTGGTGCTCGAATACGCATTTGGCGCGGCGACGGTGGCTTCGGGTTGGGCGGGATACTTCAACAGCCTGCTGGCGCAACTGCACATCATCATTCCGCCGCAATTTACGGCCATTCCGGGCACCCCGCTCGTCGAATACCACAGCCAATGGATGCCTGTGATGTCGCTTCCGCCAGGGATAAGCGATACAGGTCTGCCCCATGCCACGGGTCTCTTCAACCTTGTTGCCGTACTGGCTGTCATGGCGATCACCACGATCCTCGTGATTGGCATCAAGGAGTCGGCGAACTTCAACTCGGCCATTGTGTTTGTCAAGCTCGGTGTGGTGGGGGTCTTCCTCGTTGTTGGCGGCCTCTTTCTGATGCACCATCCAGCAATTGCGCACGCCAACTGGCATCCCTTCATTCCGCCCGAGGATGCGGCCGGAAACTTCGGCTGGCCTGGAATTCCCAAAGCCGCCGCGTCGATCTTCTTTGCCTATATCGGGTTCGACGCCGTGTCGACGGCCGCGCAGGAGGCCAAGAATCCGCAGCGCGATATGCCGATCGGCATCATGGGATCGCTCGTGATCTGCACGGTCCTTTACATCTTGGTTTCGCTGGTGCTGACCGGTCTTGTGAACTACAAGACGCTCAACGTTGCCGATCCCGTCGCGCTGGGAATCGACGCCACGGGCGTGAGTTGGGGCTCGCTGCTGGTCAAGATTGGCGCCGTCTTTGGCCTGGGCACGGTCATGCTGGTGATGCTCCTGGGCCAGTCGCGCGTCTTCTATTCCATGTCGAGGGATGGTCTGCTATGGAAGTGGGCCTCCAATGTCCATCCCAGATTCAGGACACCGTGGCTTTCGACCATCGTGGTGGGTTCATTTGCCGCGGTCATGCCCGCATTTCTGCCCATCGACAGGCTTGCCCAACTGGTCAATATCGGTACCCTGCTGGCGTTTACCATCGTCAGTGCAGGAGTCTGGGTGCTGCGGGTGCGGCATCCGGAGCTGCATCGACCGTTCAGGACGCCGCTGGTGCCGCTGGTGCCGATTCTGGGTATCGTGAGCGCCGTGTACCTGATGACAAACCTGTCGAAGATCACTTGGGAGGTGATGATCGGCTGGTTGATCCTGGGTTTGATCATTTATTTCTCGTACTCGGTGAAGCACAGCAAGGTGCAGCAGTTGAAGGATGCGCAGTCGGCGGATTGAAGGGGCGATAGACCAGGCGCTCTACGAACAACGGCCTCCCGCGTGGGGAGGCCGTTGTTCGTAGAGCGATTGAAACGGCATTGCGCCGGAATCGGCTTTATTGCGGCTCCCAGCGGTCTTGCCCCTTTTCTTTGGGATGAGCTTTGAAGTAAGCCTCTTGGGCGGCGGTGAGCTTTTTGGCCTGGTCAGCGAGGTCGCCGGCGCTGGCGACCGCGTCTTTCAGCGACAGTTCAAAGACGAGTTCGCTGGGCAGATCGTGCAGCACCTGCTGCCAGCGCGCAATCGATTCATTCAGCCCTTTGAGCGACTTGCGAATATCGGCTTTGCGCTCGGAGTATGTGTCGAGATTGTCGCCTAGCTCGTCCATCAACGAGGAGAAATTCTGAAGTTCGTTGTCGAGGCGCACGGCGCGGGCTGAAGATCGCGCGCGAGCGGTCAACCCCTTGATGTTGTCGGCGTAATTGTTGAGAAACTGCACGTACAGGTTGACACGGCCCACGGGATCGATGCCGGCCTCGGCGATTTGCTCCTGTTGTTTTTCCGTGAGCGGCTCGGGCTTTTGCCGTTGCGCATCGAGGGGAGCTGCGAGCAGCAGACAGAACATGGCGATGAACAAGAAACGAGTGAAGCCAGCGGCGCTGACTGAGTTAGACAAGCCGCGCAAGCACAAATGCATTTGATGCGTGTCAGATTGGAAACACCGTGGAGGGCCTGGAAAGGAGCGCATGGCCTTGCGTATCAAGCATGGAAAGCGGTTGCGCCCCATCATTTCTCGAAGACCTGCATCATGGTGGCGTTCTGCGCCTGATTCACCTGAGTCAGAGTTTGTTCAACGAGGGGCCGATCCTCAAAGCTGGAAAACTGGAGCATTTCCTTGAGGCGAAAGGCGGTGTGGTTCAGCAAGAGTTCTGCGCTCTTGAGACGCTTGTCGTTATCGGCGAGGGAGAAGTGAATCTCCTGCGCAATCTGTTGTACCTGCTTGAGCAGATCCGTCGCCTTGTTTACGTCGCCGGCTGTATATTGGCGAATGCTAAGCTCGGTCATTTGCTGGATGAGTCTTGCATAGAGGAAGCATCTCTCGCGCGGTGGCGCCTGGCGCGCACGCGCTTCGAGGGCTGCAATGGCAGTCTGATCAGGCGCACTGCCGCCGCTCTGTGCTGCGCATACCGATGCTGCAGAAAGGTTGACGGTGAGGAGGATAACAATTGGAGTACGTGCCCGCATAAGGAACCTCCACGAATGCGGTTCTTCTCCCGAAGTGACGCTATGGTACCCACATTTCTGGCTCAACTGCAAGGAAAAATTGCAGGATTTTGATCGAGTGAATCGCCAAAGCGCCGGCGCACGTACAGGCAAAGATCCTGACTCGAAAAGAAGAGAAAGCTGCGGCGAAGATCTGCGTCGGGAAAGGTTTATTTTCCGAGGATTTGAAGGCGCTGGCGGGCCTGCCATTCCTGATCGGGAAATTTTCCCTGGGCGGACTGAAGAAATTGGCGGTAGTAAGCGGCGGCCTGTTGTTTTTGGTGTAGTGAATCGTAGGTGATCGCCCAAAGGAAGAGGCTGGAGGCGTTTTCCGGCGCGTAACGGGATCGCATGGTAAGAGCATGCAGCGCAAGGTCGGGACGACTGGTGCGCGAGGCGGCGAAGGCCAGGCCGCTCCAGCCCTCGGCATTCGCGGGGTCGATTTGCGTGGCTTTATCGAAGACCGTCAATGCCTCCTGCATCCTGGCCATGCGGACAAGGTTCTGGCCGTGCGCAACGAGAAGATCGGCGTTGTTTGGGTGGGCGGCGAGGAGCTTGATATAGATCTGGTCGGAGCCGCCGTAATTTCCCGCATCGGCCAGCACCTGGGCCAACATGCGCGCAATGGCCGGGTCCGCCGGATGTTCCGTGTAGAGCTTCTGGAGCAGAGGCAAGGCTTCAGCCTTATTCTGTGCAGCCAGCGTCATGGCCAGTTGTGCGTTGAGCGTGGGATCGTTCGGGTCGTCGGCGAGCGCAGCGCGGAGAACGGTTTCAGCGTCAGCGTATTTCTTGCCAACGATCAGGAGGTGCGCGAGGCCAATCCTGGCGGGGATGGAGTGCGGATCTTTGGCAAGAACACGGCGATACGCGGCTTCGGCGGCGTCGTTTTGTCCGGTCTTTTCCGCCAGTTCAGCCGCGAGCAGAGTGTCTTCCGGCGTCTCGGGCGTGAGCTTGAGGGCTTCGAGGAGATCGTTTGAGGCGGCTGCTGGATCGGTGGCCTGATCGATGTGCGCCAGGGCACGCCAGGCGCGGGCTTTGAGTGCAGGGCCGGCTGCGCCGGGGTCGAGCTTGGTGGCCGCGACAAGTTCCGGACGCGCCTCGCTGAGCTTATTCTCGCGGGCGAGGAGCAGGCCCAGAGAGATGTGCGCCTCAAAAGACTGGGGATTGGCTGCGACCGCGCGGCGATAAAGAGACGCTGCGTCGTCGAGGCGATTCTGCGCATCGGCTACGTAGCCTGCGTCGAAGAGTGCGCGCGCATTGGTGGGATGAACGGCGAGGTACGCATCGAGCTTCGTCTCGGCGGTCTTCCAATCGGAACTGGCGATGGCAGCTTCGGCGGCGGTGACATCGGCAGAGGGAGTCGTGGGCGTTCCAGCAGAATTTGCAGGCTGAGGCGCAGAAGCGGACTGCGAAGAAGAGGAATACTGCGCAACAGTGGCGGCCGGCGCAGAAAGAAGCGCCGCGGCAAGAACGTAAGTCGTGAAACGAAACACGAGAACCCTCACTCACCAGTGTAATGGGCGGTGGCGCACTGCTTGGGAAGAACACTTGCTGCCCACCGTATAATCAAGGCTGGCAGGTTGCGCCTCTAGCCAGGCAAAGGTGACTGTGGCGTGGCCCGAAAGATTCTCCGGTGCCTTCCCTCGTGAACGATGCCATCATCATCCGCGGCGCGCGGACACACAATCTGAAGAACCTCTCGTGCGACATCCCACACGGCAAGCTGACGGTGATCAGCGGCGTGTCTGGTTCGGGCAAGAGTTCGCTGGCCTTTGACACGATTTATGCCGAGGGGCAGCGGCGGTATGTGGAATCGCTCTCGGCCTACGCACGGCAGTTTCTGGAGCGGATCGAGAAGCCCGACGCCGACGAGATCGACGGCCTCGCTCCGGCCATCGCCATCAAGCAAAAGAACACTACCCGGAACCCGCGCTCCACGGTGGCGACAGCGACCGAAATCTACGATTACCTGCGCCTGCTCTATGCGCGCTGCGGTGAGGTGCATTGCGTCCACTGCGACGGGCTGGTGAAGCGCAATTCGGTGGACGAGGCAGCCGAGGCGATTCTCGCACTGGGCGAGGGAACGCGTTTGAATGTGCTGTTCCCGGCGATGAGTGCAGCGCCGGTGGCGGAGACAGAAGCAAAGCCGGAGAAGAGTGCTGCACGCACGGGGAAGAAGACACCCAGGGCCAAGACAACGGCAAAGGCAAGCGACTCGCCCCACGTCGAAGCCATGAAGGCGCGGCTGGCCGATCTTCGGTCGAGCGGGTTCAATCGGCTTTGGCAGCAGGGGAGAATCTTTGAGTTCTCCACACCGGAGTCGCTGATCGATCTCGACCTCGCAGCTCCGCTGTTTGTTCTTTTGGACCGAATCGTCGTCAGTCCCGGCAACCGCTCGCGCATCGTCGATGCCGTGGAAACTGCCTATCGCGAGGCGGGCGAGGTGATCTTCGAGGAAGCCCCGCGCGACGAAACCGCCGAGCGCGGACGGCTGCGCTTTTCCGGCGCTTTCGAGTGCACGAGCTGCCATCGACCCGGCCGTGAGCCGGAGCCGCCCCTCTTCAGCTTCAACAATCCCTTTGGCGCCTGCCCGCGCTGCCAGGGCTTCGGCAACACGGTGGATTACGATCTGAACCTGGTGATTCCCGACCCCAAGTTGACGCTCGCCGGTGGCGCCATCGACCCGTGGAACCGGCCCAAGTACCGGCCGTGGTTCGCTGAGTTGCGCAAACGCGCTTCGGAATTTGGCATCCACATGGATGTGCCCTGGCGTGAACTGACCGCGCAGTCGCGTGAGATCGTACTGCGCGGCAAGGGGGATTTCCCCGGCGTGATGGGCTTTTTTGCGCAACTGGAGCGCAAGAAGTACAAGCTGCATGTGCGCGTAATGCTGTCAAAGTACCGCGGCTACGCAGAGTGCCCCGATTGCCGCGGGCAGAGGCTGCGCGCCGAGGCGCGCGCGGTGCGGATTGCAGGCAAGAATATATGTCAGGCCTCGGCGCTGACGATCGCGCAGGCGAAGGAGTTTTTCGACGCGCTGAAGCTTTCGCCGATGCAGGAGGAGATTGCCGGGCCGATTCTCACGGAGGTGCGCCAGCGGCTGAGCTTTCTTGTCGCGGTAGGTCTGGAATACCTGACGCTCGACCGGCTGGCCTCGACGTTGAGCGGCGGCGAGGCGCAGCGGATTCAACTGGCGACTTCGCTGGGGTCGCAGCTTGTGGGCGCGCTCTACGTGCTCGACGAGCCATCCATTGGATTGCACACACGCGACACGGCGCGGCTCATCGCCATCCTCGAGAAACTGCGCGACCTGGGAAATACGATTCTCGTCGTGGAGCACGATGCCGACATTTTGCGCGCAGCCGATCATCTGCTCGATCTGGGACCGGGTGCGGGCGAGTTTGGCGGAAAACTCCTGGCTGAGGGCGTGCTGGCCGAAATCGAGGCCAATCCGGCGTCGCTGACTGGGCGTTATCTCAGCGGAAAAATTACCATCCCAGTGCCCACGCGAAGGCGCACGCCTGGCCGTGAGAAGCTCATCCTGAAAGGCGCGCGCGCGAACAACCTGCGCGGCATCGATGTGACGATTCCGCTCGGAATGCTGGTTGCGGTGACAGGCGTTTCGGGGTCGGGCAAGTCGACGCTGGTGCACCAGGTGCTCTATCGTGCGGTAGCGCGCGCGCTGGGGCAGAACGATGGCGGCGATCCGTCGAGTGTGTTTACTGCGTTGAGCGGTGCGGAGCGGTTGAACGATGTCGTGCTGGTGGATCAGACGCCGATCGGACGCACACCGCGCTCGAATCCCATCACCTACATCAAGGGCTTCGATCTTGTGCGCGAACTGTTCGCCGCCCAGCCCGAAGCCAAGCGGCGCTCGCTTACGCCGGGACATTTTTCCTTCAACGTGCCGGGCGGGCGCTGCAACACCTGCGAGGGTGATGGTACGGTGACCGTCGAGATGCAGTTTCTGGCGGATGTGGAGCTGCCCTGCGAAGACTGCAACGGCACGCGCTATCAGCAACGCATTCTCGAAGTGCAATACAAAGGCAGGAATATTCACGAGGTCCTGCAGATGACGGTAAAGGAGGCGCTGCGCTTTTTTGCCGGGCAGGCGAAGCTTGTCGAAAAGCTGGCAGTGCTCGATGAGATCGGCCTCGGCTATCTGCGTCTGGGCCAGTCCGCGACCACGCTTTCCGGCGGCGAGGCGCAGCGCGTGAAGCTGGCCGCGCATCTGGCCGCGGTGCGCGCGGTGAACGCCTCGGCGAAGCCTTCGCAGGCCAGCCGCGTGCTCTATATTCTCGACGAGCCGACGACGGGGCTGCATTTCGATGACGTGTCAAAGCTGCTCACCGCATTTCGCAAGCTGATCGACGGTGGGGGCTCACTGATTGTCATTGAGCACAACCTGGACGTGATCAAGTGCGCCGACTGGATGATCGATCTCGGACCCGAAGGCGGCGAGGGCGGCGGAAACATCGTCGCCGAAGGCACGCCCGAGGAGATTGCCGCCAATCTGCACTCGCACACGGGAAAGTGGCTAGCACGGGTGCTGTAAACAGGAAGACGAATGCGGTGCGAAAGGCCGGCTTTTCGTTATGAATCGATCTTTATCGGTGCCAATTTTCAATCAACCTTGAAGGAACCGGGCTATTTTACGTTCGACGCGCTCCAAATTGCGGATTTCGCACTCCCATACGATAAGAGCCTTCCAACCGAGCTTGCGCAAAACTGCGACGTTCTTTCGGTCTCGTTCAGTATTTTTCGTCAGTTTTGCTTCCCAATAGTCTCGTCTCGATGCAGGCATCGTTGCCTCGCGGCAGGATCGATGCCGATGCCAGAAACATCCGTGCACGAAGATAACTTTGCGCAACGAGGGAAATACTAAGTCCGGTTTGCCGGGCAAATCTTTGCAGTGCAGCCGAAACCGAAAACCCAGGCGATGCGTCAAGGAGCGCACCTTCATCTCTGGGCCAGTGTCCTTCGACCGGACCGTGCGCATGATGCGGCTTCGTGTATCGGCGTCGAATGTGTCGGTCATTAACGTGAAGCGCGTTTTAGTTCCGTCCAGGCGGATTCAACGAGAACTTTGCTCCCGCGTTTCAGCGTCGTCATCCGCTCGACGTTGGCATCCTTCATTCGGACCTGAATATGAACTTCGGTCACGTCCTGCTCGTCCCCACCGAATTCCCGCAATAGCGCGTGCGCCAGCTTGACCTCTTCGATCCTCCAGACGGCTGGATTCGGGTTGTTGCAGTAGGAGGTATAGGTTGCCTAAAGCAACGTCGTAATTGGTGTATGTCGGCAGGGGCTAACGCCCGAGAATTTGTGGACGCGTTTTAGGCCCGGCTGAAGCCGTGCCCTTGTTACAATGCCTTGATCAGAATACGGCAATCATCATTTTGCTCTAGTTGTGCGCCATCTCATCTTGTTCGAGTTCTTCTAGGTCAACCCGTGTGCAAATCCCTTTTTCATCGCAGGAATACACATCCATTACCGGCTCAGGCTGCGAAATATCCCTCTGGAATGCTCGCGCTCGTTTAGCCGCTTCTTCTGGACTATTTACGTTCCGGATTTCCATTTCCCAAGTGACCAGATAATCCATCTCCCCTCATTTCTCGCGACACAACGGCGCTGTTAGACGCGTGTTAGCCAAGATACTTGAACGAGTACGCGTTCTGTTCTTGTAAATTGAAGGCTCCCGGCGAGCGGATTTGGAAAGATCTCATGGTAAGGAGACTTTTGGAAATTCTTCACAACGAAGAGAAAGAATCGCTCTTGCAACTTTTTTGCGACCTCGAATTCCTTGGGTGTGAGTAAAACACTCCCATTCTGTTCGCGCATACCTTTCACTTCGACTGCGAAGAAATCTTCATCTCCTGTCCTTGACAATTTGAAATCGTATCCGCATCCAAGCTGTGTCCTGTTTTCGATAGAACAATCCTTAAACTCTGGAACCATCGAATGGACAGACTCAAAATATCGTTCGGCTGCAATGCCAGTTATCAGGCGTTTAGCGAATCCTGAATCTTGTTTTTCTCTTTTGTCGTCTATTTCAATCTCGCTCCACGCATCTTCGTTGTAGCCCGAGAAGGATTTGACCAGTCCGCTGTATGATTCAAAATCCAAGTCAACGTAAGCATCAAGAACCTTTTTGCAGTACTCGCGAATCTCTCGCTTGTGCCAGCCCTTTCTCCTGTTCGGAAAGATAGGATCGAATTCGTCACGATAGTTTTTGATTGAGGAAGGACGAGAACGAAGAGCATACCCGACTACGTTGTACGCTTCGGAAAATGTCTGAAATCCGAGCTTCTTGAGCCCCCTTGGGCCATATTTCGATAAATAAAGTCCGGTCAGAATAAGCTTCTCGCGAGTTGTGATCTGCGCTGGATCAAGAATCATCTCACGGTCCCTTAACTCATCCAATCGCCAGTAAAGAACTCGCGTTATTGCTCGAAAGCGCGTTGCAAATGGCAGCCATATCCCTCCCTTTATGGGAGGTGATTGCGCCGTAGACGTTCTCAAGGATGATGATGTGGGGCGCACGGTTCTCTGCGCGAAGCCCGCGCATCAGACGCCAAAACTCCCAGAAGAGTCCCGATCTCTTGCCCTTTAGTCCAGCGCCATTACCGGCTAGCGATAGATCCTGGCAAGGAAACGAGGCCCACGCCAAATCCACATGACCCGGCAGGTCGGAAACCTGCACTTTGGCAATGTCGCAAACCTTCAACTCGCTGGCATTCTTGAAGTTATATCGGTAACATGCGGCCTTTCGCTCGTCGATATCGTTGGCAAAGGCGCACTTCCATGCGCTGCCGAGTCCGAGTCGGGCCATGCCCCCGCCGGCGAAGAACTCGTAGTATTCCATGCGCTTTCTTTTAGTCGGTTTCATGCGTACCGTCAACGGGTTTCGACGTAATGATAGGGCAGCCGGTTCACATTTGGAACCGTGCAAAACTGGATTCCAATTTCGGTGTGCCAGTGTAGCAACGATGTGGCACCCGTGATTTCATCCTTTATCTCGCTGGCGTTGTAGGTGTGCAGACTCCGCGAACAAGCCCCCCCCACAAACGGCAATTTGCCGCGTCATCTTCGCACAACCGCCCCACCACCTACACCACAACCACCAGCTCGCTGTACGGTTTCAGTTTTGTATCCACGGTCAATAAATGCAACGGCTCATTCATCGCCTGCGCAATCAAGAGGCGATCGAAGGGATCGGTGTGATGCAAGGGCAGGGTAGCAACCAGGAGCGTGTGCTTCGAGAA
>JAJYFA010000188.1 GCA_021790995.1 Acidobacteriota bacterium | reverse complement strand
ACCATCGGCATGAACCTGGGCGGAACGGCCCAGCTCGATGATGTAGCAGCCACCATGGTAGACGCCAGGCACTCGGCCGCTGCGCAGGACGAAAAGGGCGTGCATTATGTCGGTGTGGCCGCTGGGTTCGTATTGACCATCGCCTCAGGCCCTGTGCTCTATCATGCCGGCGATACCTCGGTCTTCGGCGACATGCAACTGATCCGCGAGATGTACAAGCCCGAGGTGGCTATGCTGCCGATCGGAGGCCATTACACCATGGATCCCAAAGAGGCCGCGCTTGCCTGCCGATTTCTGACGCCGAAGGCTGTTCTGCCAATTCACTGGGGCACGTTCCCGCCGCTCAAGGGCACGCCGGAGGCGCTTCGCGCTTTGGTCGAGCCGGGAGTGAATGTGGTGAGCTGGAAGCCGGGTGACGTGTATGAGGCGCGGGGACTGAGCTACTAAGTCCTGAGTCCCTCAGTCCCTGCTTCACTGGTCTCTTGTCTGCTTGACGGCGCGGGGTGAGGGTGTGATCTCGCCCGATGTGTACCCCTCAGGTGGGCCGAGCCGCGGAGACGTGAGTGTTCCCGCCGCGCGGTAGTTGCGCAGGTCGCGGAGGATCTCCTGTTTCTCCCGCGCATACTGGCCGGCCAGGCGCGTGAGGGCGTAGGTGATGATGTCGCTGTGGTGAAGATCGCCGGCTGTCGGGTCGCGGCGCATGTTGAGCCACAGCCGGTGCACCAGTTGCACATCGTCGGGGCTCAGCGCGGGCGCGTGCGGCCCGATATAAAACACCTTGACGTCGCCATCGGGGCCGACGACACAGTAGTTGAATTGCCGCTTGGGCTCGGGCAATGCCTCCCACGCCTGCCCCATGTAGTAGGCCTGCTCCTCGGCGGTGAGGGAACTGGAACCACCGGAGACGACCGACTCCACCTCGAGCGAACTGGCGGTCTGGGCCAGGGCTGGGAAGATTTCAGCCGCGGGCACCACGAGCAGCGAGACCTTCTTGCCGAAGCTCTCCGCAACCGAAACCGCTTTGGTAAAGAGCATCTGCTCGTGTTCGCTGAAGCTTTGCTCCTCGGCGCTCAGGTATTCCGGTCCGCCTGAGCCCATAAGCCTGAAGCTGATCACCAGTACATCCCGATCGTCAGTGTTGGTGCGGCTCAGGGTCCACTTGAGCGCGATGGGATTGTTGATGTCGCGCATGGTGACCATTACAGATCCAGGACGGATGGCCAGCGATTCCCGATCTACCTGCTCCTGGTGCTCGAGCTGAAAGTGGTCTTTCATCTCCTGAGCGGTTCGAGCATGTCTGCGCAGGTTAACGCGCTCCGAGACGGTGAAGACAATAAAGAATGCTGCCGCGAAGGCGATGCCGCTTTCCGTGGCGATTGATTTAGTGAACAGATTGACGGTTGCCGTCGCCAGCAGAACGCCCAGGACCGAGATCAGGCCGATGGGAATCTCGGTGTTGCCGATGCGGATGTTGGGCGGAACCTTCCAGCCGCGCTCGCCCTTGTACTTCCAGCGCAGCATCAGAATGGAAAGACTGTTGAACGTGAACGACCAGATCACGCCGAAGGCGTAGGCCTCGCCGAGCATGATCACGTTGCCGCGGCTCACGATGATCGTGAACATCTGCAGGACAAAAACCAGATTCACGATGCGGTAGCTGGTGCCGAAGCGGCGGTGCGGCTTGCGGAACCAGTCGGTGAGCACGCCGTCCTCGGCCACGCGCATCAGCACGCCGACCGATCCAATGATCGAGGTGTTGATGGCGCCGGAAAGAATCAGAAACCCGACCAGCACCACAAAGATGCGGAAGAGGATTCGCCATACCAGCGGTCCCGCCATGTACATCGCCAGTCCGGCGATCAGGTTGTCGGAGTAAAGATGGATTCGCGGGCCGTCGGGGATGAGCATGGAGGCCAGCAGCGTGGCGCCGCCGGTGAAGACCAGGCTGTAGATGGCGATGACGATCGCCGCGCGCTTCAGGTTCTTCAGCTTCGGATGCGCGATCTCGCGATTGACCTGGGCCAGGGTTTCCTCGCCGCTCATGGCCAGAATCGAGTGGCCGAATGCCATCAGGATGCCGAACAGGCCAAAGATCGGCAACCCGCTGTGTTTCAGAAACCCAAGCGCGTCATTGCTGAAATGGAGATGGGAAGGAATCGGCGAAGGTGGCAGGTGGGCGCCCCGAGCGAAGACGGAATACAAGCCCCACGCCATCAGAATGACCACCATGACCGTGGTCAGCTGCATAATCCGCATCGCCTTGTCGCTGGACTCTTCGATCCCCTTGATGTTCTGCCACCAGTAGTAGATCGTCATGACCGCGGCAAGCAGCGCCGAGGTGTAGTCCATGTTGAACTGGACGGGCTGGCCATGCGCGTTGATGAGCGCCGGTGGCAGCCAGTGGCTCTGGTTGGCAACAACCATCAGTTCGTTGAGCAGGCCCGTGATGTATTGCCCTGCGGAAACGCCCGAGATCGGCCCTGTGAGGATGTAGTCGAACATCAGCGCCGAGACGCTGAGTTTGGCGAAGCCGCCTCCGAGAGCTTCCTTGACCACGCGATATACGCCGCCGCGCGTGAACATCGAGCAGCTCTCGACGTAAACGGCGCGCACGGCAAAGCTAAAGAGCATAATGCCGAGGATGAACCAGGGCGCGGAGGCGCCGATTGCCTGCTCGGCAATGCCGCCGGCGTAAAACGCCGAAGATCCTAAGTCGTTGAGAACGATCGCCGCCGCGCGCCAGAAGGAGATGAAGGTGAGCATCACCGAGGACGCCACGATCAACCGCACGCGGTCACTGGGAGGAGCTACGGTCGTACGAGAAGAGGCCATCGCTTGAAAGCCATCCGGGGAACCGGTGGCAAAATTCATTCGAGCGAAACCACCGCTCTGCGACGAGTCTACTTTGGCGGTAAATGTGTGTCAATTGAAATCTATTGATGGTAGTGGGCTATTGGGGATTTCCACAAGGCGCGCCCTTGGCATTCCAGGCCTTTCGGAGAAAGTTGCTCTCGTAGTGTAATTTATATTACACTATTCTTATGGAGAAGTCTATGGTGAAGCTAAAGTTGACTCAGGTGGGTAGTTCGACGGGGCTTGTTCTGCCAAAAGAGGTTTTGACGCGCCTGAAGGTGGTAAAGGGAGATGCGTTATATCTCACGGAATCTCCCGATGGCTTCCGAATCACCCCGTACGATCCTGAATTTGAAGAGGACATGGCGATTGCTCGTAAGGTGATGCGAGACAATCGGGATGCCCTGCGGGAACTTGCTAAGTGACCGAGACGGGATGGCGCTGGATCAAAGAAAGCTCTGTCCTCGCCATCCATGATGCACAACTGGCAGAGCACGGTGGAATGCCTGGTGTTCGCGATATGTCTTTGCTTCTTTCAGCCTTGGCGCGGCCCCAGAACCTCGCCTCCTACGGCAGTCCCGAGCCCGATCTCGCCGCTCTTTCCGCCGCCTACGCTGTGGGTATTACCCGCAATCATGCTTTTGTGGATGGCAACAAACGCACGGGCCTCGTTGTTGCGCTCTCTTTTATTCAAAAAAATGGCTGCTTGGTTCAACCTAACCAGCGCGATGCTGTAAATACCATGCTGGCCGTAGCAGACGGAAAACTTTCTGAGACTGAATTAACTCAATGGTTTCGCAGCTATATGCGACCGCTTTCTTCCGAATAGCCGCACGGGTTTTCAGTCTTTGCCTTGTGGAAATCCAAAGTAGCCCACTACCCTATTGATCCAGGCAAGAATATCCTGCTCCCGCATCCTTTGCGGGAACAGGATGAGAGGGTATATGACTGTCTATCTTGCCAGAATAATCAGTGTGGAATGCGGACATGCCCCATGTTCGGCGCGTCTTTGTCCTTATGCCTAACCATGATGACATGGGAGACCATCGCGGTCGGGTGATACGAATTCATGTGGCCGGGAACCAGCGCCCAGAGAGCCTTCGGGGCCGGCGAAAAGGTGTGACGGAATCAGGGACAGCCTGCGCTAGTCCTTGCCGAACAATTCTTTTCCGTCCTCGAAAAAGCTGATCAGGACAACAATCGACGATCCGATCAGGCCAAGGAAGAACATGACTTCCAGCACACGGATTGCCAGTTTCGCCAATACCATATTTCGATTTTACCGCAGGGGAATGTTTTACACTCGCCCTTGTATGCGCGCGACTTGGAAAATGTGGGCAGCCGCAATGTTTTCCGCCGGTTTGCTTGAACTGCCGTTTCCGCTTGCTGGACCGATGCCGCCCTGGCGCAGCATCTTTGCCTGGTTCGGGATGGTGCCGCTGCTGTGGGCGCTGCTCTCCAATTCGCAAACCGGCGAGCGCCATCCCTTGCGCCGTGGCTTCCTTTTGGGCTATCTCTGCGGCTTCCTCTGGTACATGGGGAACTGCTACTGGATTCGCAACACGATGATGCGTTACGGCGACATGCCACCCATGGCGCCGACGCTGCTGCTGATCGGCTTCAGCCTGGTGCTGGGTCTTTATTTCGGATTATTCGGACTGGGTCTTGTGCTGGTGCGTCGCGCCACCGGCTCCGTGCACTGGGCGCTCGCCTTCGCCCCGGTTTTGTGGGCCGCGCTGGAACTGGCCGCCGCCCGCATCACCAGCGTGCCCTGGGATCAACTCGGCTACTCGCAGGTGGATAATGCGCTCGTCAACCGGCTTGCGCCCTGGACCGGCGTTTACGGCATCAGCTTCGTCCTCGTTGTTGTGAACGCATTGATTGCCGGCAGCTATCTTTTCGATCGCTGCCAGAGCCAGCGAACTTGCGGAATTGCCGGAGTGGCGCTGGCCCTTGCCGGCACGAGCGGGATCTTGTTTACGCCGCCCCGGCCCGCGCCCACGGCAACAGCCGTCCTTGTCCAGCCTAACCTCGACGTGAGCGACGCGAACAACTGGCAGGGCGCAGAGTGGGATCAGCACATCGCCGAGTTTGTGCGCCTGGCCACTGAACCAACCGCTAAGGCCACCACTTATATTGCTGGAATCCCGCAGACCGGCGCGCCGCTTGCCGAAACGACTCCGCCGCCTTATCCCACCTATCCCGATCTCGTGGCCTGGCCCGAGTCGCCTGCGCCTTATTTCGGTGGCGACCCACGATTCCTTGAGGCGATGCGCACCGTGGCCCAAGCCTCGCACGCGCCGCTGGTTGTAGGCGGCATCGGTATGAAGTACTCCGTGCAGGAACAGCGCTGGCGCGAGTACAACTCGGCGTTCGTCATCGCCGCCGACGGCAGCCGAGTAGGCCGCTATGACAAGATCCACCTTGTTCCCTTCGGCGAATACGTCCCCTTCCAGAATCTGCTTACCTTCGCCCACAAACTTACCGGCCGTGTGGGCGTATTTGATCGCGGCGCCGAACGCAATTCGTTCCTGTTATCCACCCAAAACCAGGAAAATCACCGCTACGGCGTCTTCATCTGCTACGAGGCGGTTTTTGCCGACGAGGTGCGCCAGTTTGCGCGCCACGGCGCTGAGGTCTTCGTGAACATTTCCGACGACGGCTGGTACGGCGACACCAGCGCCCCGTGGCAGCACCTGAATATGGCGCGCATGAGGGCCATCGAAAACCGCCGCTGGCTCTTGCGCGACACCAACTCCGGCGTTACCGCCGTCATCGATCCCTACGGCCGCGTGCGCCAGTCGATTCCGCGCCACCAGGTGGGTGAGTTGGCCGCCCGCTTCGGCTTCCGCAACGACCTCACGTTCTACACGGTGCATGGGGATGTGTTTGCGTGGCTGTGTTTGGTGGCGTCCCTGGTTTGGGTCGGGTGCACCGAGAGCGTGTTCAGACGCAAGCAAGTTGCGCGTATGAAGCGATGATTCGATCGGAAGTCCCTGTGCGATATACGTGAACGGTGAGAGGATAAGTGCTTGGGCATCAAAGCTCAAGGTTGCGGATGCGAGCACGACTCAGGGACAGTGACAGAAATCCACGATAGCGCGACGGCGTTCGAGCAATACGCGAGTTCAGGCCACTTCAGTCGAGATTGGCACGGCCTTTGCCCCGGCGGTCTCGCTGGACTCGACCGGCTGCTTCAAAAGCCAGTAGTGGAAGCCGTCCACAATGGCCATCAGCGCGGCCTGGTTGAGGTCGCTGCTGACGCCGGCTGTGATCCACGGATCGTGGCCGTCGACGTGAAAGCTCACGGTTACGCGCACATGTGCGGCCGAGTCGTGCGCCGAAACATCGAGCGCCGCCACGGTGAACGTGCCCAGGCGCATGTTCTTGAGCGCCGGGTACCACTTATCGAGCTCGTGGCGCATTGCCTTGGTGAGCGCGTCGACAGGGCCAGCGCCCTCGGCGCGCGTAATGGCCACTGTCGCCTCGTCGCCGACCGTGAGCGCCATGAAAGCCTGCACAAAACGGCCGCCGATCTCGTCCGACTCGTCGAAGACGCGCCAGCTTTTGATCGTGAACCAGTTGCGCATGCTTCCCAAGGTTCTCATGCAAGCCAGACGGAAGGATACCTCGCTGGCCGTAAAGCCGCCGCCCTCGATCATGGACCCATTGGATTCCATCAGCGACTGCGCCTGTACCGCGTTGAGCCGCACGCCCAACGACTCTGCAAGCAGCATGATGTTGGCCCGTCCGGACTGCGCGTTCACGCCGATGATGGGGCTGGCGCCCACGCTTGCGGGATCGCACCACAGGTACGCGCCCGGGTTTTTGCGCTCGCTCGATCCATGCATGCCGGCCCAGGTGCCAAACGCGCCCAGGCCCACGATCGGCGCGCCGTGCGGCGGATCAAGAGCGAAGGCGGCGTAG
>JAJYFA010000187.1 GCA_021790995.1 Acidobacteriota bacterium | reverse complement strand
GCGCACCGTGGCCTGCGTGTCGGCGCCGAACTCTGGAACGTTGAAGCTGACGCGCTCCTCGCCAAAGTCCTGATCGCCGCGCAGCGAATGCGTATCAGTGTGTCCCGCGATGGAAAGCTCGACTCGCCCTTTGTGCGGACGCTGGCTATAGCGCACAAAAACGTCGACTCGTTCGTCGAGGGTGGAACCGTGCCCAGTATAGAAAATCGTTGGCTCGACGCTCGCGCTGGTTGCAGGCGGCAGGCTCTCCATGCGATCCAGTTCGACGGCGTCGTAGTTGAATCCGGCGTCAGGAACGCCTTTGGCGGCCGTGGCTACTGCCTGTAGCGAGATGCTGTTTTGGCCGGTCTTCAACCATGCGCCTGGAAAGTCCACGTCCACCTCGGCACGCGAATAGGCGGGATAAAATGCAGCCACCATGTCGCCCATTGCGTAGTCCAGCCGGGGATGCAGATAGAAGATTCCAGTGCGTCCGTTGATCCCCACGCGCAGCGCAGGAACACTCGAGTGATCGATGAGAATGGAAACGCGCAGCCGGTAGGCACGCTCCGGCCGGCCCGCGATCGAGAATGCGATGCTTCGCGGTGCGGCAGCGGGTTCCACTGCCTTTCCCGGCCACATGACCGGCGCGTAGGCGAACCAGTTTTTCCCCGGCTGATCGCGGTCCACAACAAAATTGACAGCCTGGTGTGGTTTCCCATCGGCAAACTCACCCGACGAGCCGTCGAAGACTCCCAAGCGCCAAATTGTCTTCCCTGCGGACTGCGCAAAACATGAGAACGACAACATCCAGGCAACGGCAATGGCAACAACTCTTATCTTCATGCGAACTCCACTTGGACGGCAACTCGGCCGCTCCAGCAATACTAAACCTCTCAAAATTGCGCGCCTTAAAGGCAGTTTGAGGAAATAGACCGTTCGCGCGCAGCAAAGGCGCGCATTTTGAATGTAACTTCTTCGTTCGAGAGCTGATGCAAAACTTTTCTCTGAACGAGCCTCACGATTCCGAACAAAGCATTCAAGTCGAACGGGACGTCGCGAAGATTCAGTAGAATCGTACAACGTCGTCCCGGGCAATGCGATCTTCAAGTGATCGCATTGCGCAAATCACGAAAGGCGATTGGCGTCGCGAGATGTATGCCGGTCTGCGCGAATGCGTAAAATATCGCGATGAGCAATGCCGCGAAGAGATGGCGCAAAGAGTTTGAGATGCTGGCTGCCCGCCAGAGACGGCATCGAGAGGAGACCGGATTCATGACGATTACACGGCGAGATTTTCTGACCAGTTCATTGCTGGCGCTTGGTTGCAGGTATGCTGTTGCAGATTCCGCAATGCCGCCGGCGCCCTTTGGCGCGCTGCCTTCAGCGCGGCAGCTCGGCTGGCAGCGCATGGAAACGAACGCATTCCTGCACTTCACGGTGAATACCTTCACCGACAAGGAGTGGGGCGACGGCGACGAGAGTCCCGCTGTTTTCAATCCCGTCGGCTTCGACGCGGACCAGATCGTGCTGGCGCTCAAGGCAGGCGGAATGAAGGGCGCAATCCTCACATGTAAGCACCACGATGGTTTCTGCCTGTGGCCCACGCACACCACGGATCATTCAATTCGTTTCAGTCCATGGAAGAACGGCAAGGGCGACATTGTGCGCGAGATCGCAAACGCCACGGCGCGCCATGGGCTGAGGTTCGGAGTGTATCTATCGCCGTGGGACCGCAATAACGCCGAGTACGGAAAGCCCGCCTATATCGCCACCTACCGGCAGCAACTGACGGAGCTGCTGACCTGGTACGGTCCCGTGTTTGAAGTCTGGTTCGATGGCGCAAACGGCGGCAGCGGCTACTACGGCGGCGCTCGCGAGACGCGCACCATCGATAAACACACCTACTACGACTGGCCCACGACCTGGGCTTTGGTGCGCAAGCTCCAGCCCGGCGCGTCGATCTTCAGCGACGCAGGGCCGGACATTCGATGGGTGGGAAACGAGAAGGGCATTGCCGGCGAGACATGCTGGGAGACCTGCGATCCTGTCACAGCCGACGGAGGTCCTGGCGTACCTGGCGACTCCCAGCCCAGCGTCTTGAACACCGGAACACGCTTCGGCTCGCGCTGGCTACCAGCCGAGTGTGATGTTTCCATTCGTCCCGGATGGTTCTGGCACGAGCGCGAAAATGGCCAGGTGAAAACGCCCGATCAATTGCTCGATCTCTACTTCGAGTCCGTGGGCAGAGGCGCGAACTTGCTGCTCAACGTTCCTCCCAACCGCCAGGGGCGCGTGTCGCCGCAAGATGCCGAGGCGCTTGCCGGATTTCATCGCCGGTGCCAAACCATCTTTTCCAAAAACCTTGCCACAGGAGCGAAGCTGAAGGCGTCCAATGTCCGCGGGCAGAGTCTTCTTTTTCGCCCAGCGAATCTTCTCGACGGCAATCCCGATACTTACTGGGCGACCGACGATAAGATGCGCACTCCAGAGCTGGTTGTAGATTTCGGCCAGAACATCCGATGCAACGTCTTCCGGTTGCGCGAGGCCATCCAGTTTGGACAGCGTATCGGTGCGTTTGCTCTCGACGCTTGGCAGCAGGGCGCATGGACGCAAGTTGCTGGGGCAACCAGCATCGGTTCATGCCGTTTGCTTCGACTGCCCGCCGCGATCGAAACCCCGCGCCTCAGGCTACGCATCACCAGTTCGCCCGTGTGCATTGCGCTGGCAGATTTCGGTATTTTCCTCGATGCATAGCCCAGCCCAGCTTCTCTGATTCGGCGTACTCGTGGGCGCGGCCACTCGCCTGTGCGCTGCATGGCTGCGCCGCCATTTCCCGCCTTGCCACCTATTTCCCGCAACCTCCGCACGATTGCCGCCGAAGCAGAAGCGGTTGCTAAGGCTTGCAGAACCGTTGGCGTTAGCCATGAAATACCACATAGTGATACTTAATGAGCGATTTTTGATTGAAGTGATAATTTTTATGGAAATTTCGATCACTTTTAAGTTAATGTGTTTCATGGTTTGATGAGGCCTGCGGCACTGATTCCAAATTCGTGTCGCGAGATTTAAGTTTTCTGAATACTGCATGGGAGGAAAAATTCATGGGTTTGAGAAACATTGGGAGATTCTTGCGGATCGCTTGCCCAGTGATGATTCTGCTCGCATCCTGGACGATTGGCCGCGGCGCCTTTGCCCAGAATGCTCAGGGCACCATCGTTGGTCACGTCGCCGATCCGTCAGGGGCGGCGGTGGCTGGCGCAAAGATCACTGTCACCAACAAAGACACAAACGTCGCACAGACGCTGATTACAAATGCATCAGGCGACTATGTTGCGGTCGCACTCAACCCAGGAAACTACGCGGTTGCAGCGGATGCGCCGGGGTTTAAGAGTTCTGTTTCCGGCAAACTGCTTCTGGAAGTGCAGCAGACATTGCGCCAGAACTTTACGTTGGCGATGGGATCAGCTTCGACCACCGTGGAAGTGAATGCGGACACCCAGATGCTGCACACCGATGACACCACGCAAGGTCAGGTTATACACGCGGACATGATCCAGGCGCTGCCGCTCAACGGCGGTGACTTTACGAACCTGATGCTGACCAATGCAGGCACCAACCTCGTGGTCGGCGGCTCGGGCAGGGACTGGAGCTACCACGGCATCAACACCGCCTATACCGAAGTCAGTTCGATCGGCGCCCAGGCGCAGTCCACGAGCTATAGCATCGACGGCGTCTTCGATTACGATTTCAATTTCAGCGTGCCGACCAATATCCCGAACGACCTGGCGATTCAGGAGTTCAAGATGATGAGCGGTACCTACTCCGCGCAGTATGGCGTAGGCGTCACATCGGTCAACGTGGCCATCAAGTCGGGCACGAGCAATCTGCACGGCGCGGCGTATGAGCGCGCAGAAGGGCAATGGCTCCAGATTGACAGCTCCTACCAGGCAGCGATCAATAAAGCCACTGGAAGCACAACGCCTCTCAACCCGCCGTTCCATCAGAATCAGTTTGGCGGAACTCTTGGCGGTCCGCTGTACGTTCCCCACGTCTACGACGGCCGCAAGCAGACCTTCTGGTTTATCAGCTACGACATTGCCGGATTCGGTCAGACCAACCAGGTCAGCACGGATTTCGTGCCTACAGCGGCGGAACTCGGCGGCGACTTCAGTAGCTATCCGTTCCCCATCTACGACCCGCAAACAACCGTTGCGAACCCGAACTATAACTCAAGCCTTCCGGTCGGCCCCTCGAACTCGCCGATTCTCCGCACTCAGTTCCCCGGCAACAAGATTCCAACAAGCCGCATCGATCCCGTCGCGGCCAAGCTGGCGGCCTACTTTGATTCGGCGAACATCACAACCTGCGATGAAGCGCAGCATCTTTTGACGGGCTGCTACAACTACGCGGCCAACACTCAAACCACCAGGAAACAGGGAATCGGCACGGCGCGCATCGATCAGTACTTCGGCCCCAAGGATCACGCCTACTTCACTGTCAACCTGTCAAACATGTCGCAGACGAACACCAGCATCCGCTTCGGTCAGAGCGGCTCGGTGTATATCCGGCCCAAGCTGTTTGGCGCTACGTGGGCTCATACTGTGAACGCCAACATCCTGAACCAGGCGACGCTTGGCTACTCGCGCGACAAGTACGTGAACGGACAGAGCACGGCATATGGTCCCGATATATCAGCCAATGCGGGCCTGGCAAACACCAACCCCAACCCCGTAACCTACGATGCGCCACAGATCAACGTGTTCAACTACCAGGGCTTTGGCGGTGGTGCGCCATTGACTTACGGCGACAATATCTACCAGGGCGTCGACAACGTTACATGGGTGATCAAGCGCCATACACTGAACTTTGGCATTGATTTCCGCCGCGAGCAGGTGGTTGAGTTCGATAACTTTGGTGGAACAGGACAGCTCAACTTCAACGGTGAGTTTACCGCGTCGCTACCCAGCGTTGCCGGGCAGGGAACTTCATCCAACGGAGCGTATAGCTCGACCGCTCCCTATCAAGGTAACGCTCTGGCCGATATGCTGCTTGGTCAGACAGCCAGCGCCGTGGGCCCGCCTCCGATCGCCTCGGACGACTATATGCTTTGGGGCAGCAACTGGAACCTGTACTTCCAGGACGATTACCGCGCCACCGATCACTTGACGCTCAATATGGGCCTGCGCTGGGAGCGCCCGGCAAACTTCCACACCCGCAACGGAGACGGCTATACCCTCAATTTGAACAACGGCGGACAGTTTGTGTGGGCCAACTGCTCCTTTGTGCAGCCGATTCTCCAAGCGGGAGGTAATCCGAACTTCCTCCAGTGCGGAGCGCCGAATACACTGGTGCCGATCGACAAGAAGGACTTCGCTCCACGCATCGGCTTCTCGTATAACCCGGCCATGGCTCCCAAGCTGGTGATCCGCGGCGGCTTTGGCATCTTCTATGGCCTCTATAGCCGCTATTACGACGGCTCACAGTACGATCTGAATTCGCTGTATAACGAAACCACCCCTCCGATCCCATCGCCCACTGGCCAGGAAACGCACTCAACCGCAGTGGCTCAGAACCTCTGGTCGGCCCCGGTGAGCGCGGACAGCCTCTTCGTGACTCCAGGCTGGGAGTTCCCGTTCAACCAGGTGAACTGGCCAACCAACCGCACCCCCTACGACGAGCAGTGGACGCTGGATACGCAGTACGCTCTGACGCCTACCCTGATGCTCGACATCGGCTACTCGGGCGTGCATGGACTGCGCCAGCCGAGTCAAGACATTCTGGGTTCCGCGTTGCCGCCAACCGTGGCCGGGGATCCGTGCAACTCCCTCGTGGACAAATCGCAGGCGACGGGCACCAACGCTGCCTGTTTGACTGATCCGAACTTCCAGCCGATGGATACGCGCGAGCCTTATCCGAATATGCCGCCCTACCTCTACGGCAACATCAACGGCTTCCAGTCGACTTACAACGGCCTGCTGGTGCAGTTGATCCAGAACGTTTGGCACGGGCTCACCTACCACGTCAATTACACCTGGTCGAAGACCATGGACTTGACCACGGGCATCAACCTCATTAACGGCGAGCCTGCCCAGATTCAGGATCCTCAGCATCCCTACCAGATGTACGGCCTGGCGGGATCGGACCAGACCCACCACCTGACAGCAACATACGCCTATCAGATTCCCAATAACCTAATCCGTATACACAATCTGAACTGGCTGACGAGTGGCTGGACCGCGAGCGGCATCTATCAGATAGCGAGTGGCTTCCCGTTCTCGATCGGCGGCAACGCCAGTTCTGACCAGATGAGCGAATACTACGGCGGCAAGATTCTGGCCAACTCCACTTACCAGAACTCCTCGAACTTCCATAAGTCCCTGTCGGCAGCCTTCGACACCAGCAAGTATTCGTCGCCTGAGCTGGGACGGTACGGCAACACCAACAAGAGTCCCGAACGTACGCCGTATTACACGAATCTCGATGCGAGCTTCGGCAAGACGACGAATGTCTGGCGGGAACAGACGCTGATGGTCAGGGCCGACATCTTCAACCTTGGCTCGTCATGGCACTCGAACACGGGCATGCTGTTCCCGAATACGAGTCTTGGAAGCTCGAACTTCGGCAGTCTCATCGACCCGAACTACGGCGCCGTCTCGTTGTTCAATCCACGAACGATTCAGTTAACAGCGCAGTACACCTTCTAAGCCCCGGCGACTGCCTGCTGCATTGCGGCAGGCAGTCATCTGTTCGAGGCGTGGGGACCGAAGGTGCCCGCGCCTCGGGCAATTCCCAACAGCAAAG
>JAJYFA010000028.1 GCA_021790995.1 Acidobacteriota bacterium | reverse complement strand
TCCCTTCTGGAGGGGGATCAGTGACTGGACGCGCTCGACGTCCAAGCGCGTTTTCGACTGCGCCTGCGTACTGCTGGCCTTGCCTGTGTTGTTCCCACTCCTGCTGGCGATTGGCGCGGCTGTGCGCCTCACATCGAGAGGGCCGGTTTTTTTCATGCAGAAGCGCGGGGGCATGCATGGCCGGCCATTCACCATCTTCAAGTTCCGCACCATGGTGCACGTCACCAACCGGACGCACCGTCCCGTCACCACGCTCAACAACCAGCGTTTCACTCTGGTTGGTCCGTTTCTGCGCCGCTGGAAGCTCGACGAACTGCCGCAGATCATCAATGTGCTTCGGGGAGATATGAGCCTGGTCGGCCCGCGCCCCAGATTGCCTGAGCACGTCCTGCACAAATTGCCTTGCCGTCCGGGATTGACAGGGCCGGCAACGATCGCCTTTGCGAAAGAAGAGGCCATCCTTGCCCGCATTCATCCGGAACACCTCGATGGCTACTACCATCAGGTGGTCTTGCCCGCCAAGCAGCAGATCGACGCCGAGTATCTGGCGCAGGCGACCTTCTTTTCGGATATGGGGCTTCTCTTTAATACCGCGCTGCGTCGCTGGGGCACACCGCTCGCCGAAAACTATCTCACGGCGGTGGCGCATGAATGGGTAAACCTGAATCCGTCTGCCAAGGCGGCAGAGACTTCCGTTCCTGTGGTGAGGATGCCACTGCCCGTCTCTTCCAGAAGGAGCCAAGTGGCCGCAGTCGAACAAGTCTCGGCCATGTAACCGCGCGCCGTTAGGAAACACATTGGAACAGCTCGGAGTAAGCTCTATGGGCCGCACATGCGCGTCGGCCAGTAGCTTTCCTGAGCTTCATCAATCTCCGTTGTCCTGCTGCGTCCGCGGCAGGAGCCGCAGAAACATCCATGTTACGCCGACCATGATCGCGGCGCCGCACGAGTCCAGCAGAACGTCCCATGGCGAACCTGTGCGGTTGGGCAGAAACGCCTGATGCCATTCGTCACAACTGGCCACCAGGGCCGTTCCCACCAGCGCCAGCGTTGCCTGCACGAGAAATCTCGTCTCAGGCAGCGTCATGCGCCAGGCGCGCAGCCAGGTCAGCCCGAGCACGCCGTAGCCAAGAAAGTGTCCTGTCTTGCGGATCAGGTGATGGACAATCTCCCACGTCGCGTTGCTGATCTGGCCGCAGAAGATCTGGACCAGCCAGCGCAGGGGGCGCGACGTGTGGTCGCTGCCAAAGTCCGGCGTCGACTCGATGGCAATCACGCAAACGCCCACGGCCACAGGCCACCACGCGCCGATCCAATCGGAAATTCCGTGACGCCTATTCGACACGGTAGTTGGGTGCTTCGCGCGTGATGATGACGTCGTGCACGTGGCTCTCGCGCAAACCGGCGCCTGAGATGCGCACGAATCTCGCCTTCTCGTGCAACTCCGCAATCGTGCCGCAGCCGAGATAACCCATGCCCGCGCGCAGCCCGCCTACAAGTTGAAAGACCATGGTCTCGAGCGGTCCGCGATAGGGCACGCGCCCCTCGATGCCTTCGGGAACGAACTTGGTCAGCCGGTTCTCGTTGGCGCGCCCGCGCTGCACCACATCCGTGGAACCGTTCTCCGGGTCGGCCAGATCCGACGAACCCTGGAAGTACCGCTCGCCCGAACCCTGGTTCATGGCGCTCAGGCTGCCCATGCCGCGATAGCTCTTGAAGCTGCGTCCCTGATAAAGGATCGTCTCGCCGGGGCTCTCGTCCACGCCGGCAAACAACGAGCCGATCATGACCGAACTTGCACCCGCGGCAATGGCCTTGGTGATCTCGCCCGAGTACTTGATGCCGCCGTCTGCAATCACCGGTATCCCGCGATTGTTTGCGGCCCGGTAGGCCTCGGCAATGGCTGTAATCTGCGGCATGCCCGCGCCGGTCACCATGCGCGTGGTGCAGATCGATCCCGGCCCGATGCCCACCTTGATCGCATCCGCGCCCGCGTCGATCAGCGCCATTGCGCCCTCGTAGGTCGCCACGTTGCCGGCCAGCAGGGCCACATCGCCAAAGCGCTTCTTCACTTCGCGTACAGCATCGAGCACGCGCGAAGAGTGTCCGTGCGCCGAATCGATGGCCAGTGCGTCCACGCGGTTGCGCACCAGCTCGGCCGCACGTTCCAGATAATCGCCCGTAGCCCCAATGGCCCCGCCCACGCGCAGCCGTCCCTGCTCGTCCTTGCACGCGTTCGGGTACTTGAGTTTCTTCTGGATGTCCTTGACCGTGATCAGGCCCTTCAGCTCGTACTGCTTGTTCACCACCAGCAGCTTTTCCACGCGATGCTTATGCAGAATGAGCTCGGCTTCTTCGAGCGTCGTTCCCACGGGCACCGTGATCAGGTCGTCCTTGGTCATCAGGTCGCCAACGAGGATGTCGGTGCGCGTCTCGAAGCGCAGATCGCGGTTGGTCAGGATGCCCACCAGCCGCGTGCCCTGCGTCACGGGCACGCCGGAGATGCGGTAGCGGCGCATGATCGCCAGCGCGTCCCCAACCGTCTTTTCCGGGCCGATCGTCACCGGATCGACAATCATGCCGCTCTCTGAGCGCTTCACCTTGTCGATCTCGCCGGCCTGGCTGGCAATCGAGAGGTTGCGGTGCACAATGCCGATACCGCCCAGTTGCGCCATGGCAATGGCCATGCGCGACTCCGTCACCGTATCCATGGCCGACGAAATCAGCGGGGTATTCAGCGTTAAGTCTTTGGTCAACTGGGTTTGTGTGCTCACCTGCGCGGGCACAACCTCGCTGTAGGCGGGCACCAGCAGGACATCGTCGAACGTAAGTGCTTCAGGTAGATTCTCGGAAAGCATGATGTGTAAAGGCTCCCGGCAAGCCAGAGACTTATGTTCCCGACGGCGAGGAGCTTCCCATTATTGTAGCGGAGCGGGCGGGGACGCAGGGAAACAGGGAGCAATGGCAATTGCGGAGGGAAGTTCAACAGGTACGTGGCCGGGATATCTGGGCAAGAATGCGCGCTCTTCCACAAAAGCTGGTGCTCCCAGGCGTCCGCTTCCGGGCGCCTGGGATAATGCCTACTTCTCCATCGGCTTGCGCGCAAAGTAATACAACGCATACGCCAGCGCCGCAAACGCCACCACGCTGATCCAGTCGTGCTGCAGGGCGGCGATGTGGAGGCCGATGAAGTTCGGCCAGCCGAACTTCATCTGGAGCCAGGCGTTGATGACGCCCAGCAGGCCCATGACGCCGCCGGCGGCGATCAGCCCCGAGGCGAACAGCGATCCGGAGCTGGTGTCGCCCTCTGCCGTGGCGCCGGCCTTCTCGCCTGCGGAGTCGACGAGCGCGCGCACCACGCCCCCGGCGAAGATGGCCATCGTGGTCCCAATCGAGAGATAGGCGCCCACGGCGAAGGTCAGCGAGCGAATGCCGAGCAACTCGATCCCGATCACGAGGAAGACGCCGACCAGCACCAGTCCCCAGGGCAGCTTGCGCGAGAGGATGCCGTCGATGACGGTGGCCATCAGGCGGGCCTGCGGCGCGGCGGCCTTTTCGCTGCCGATGCCGGGAATCCACTGCACCTCGATGCGATGGGTCGCCGGCGAGTAGAGGTACTTGCCGTCAGCCAATTCCGAAGATCCCAAAGCGTTCAGGACAATATACTCGTTCTTGTTGTGCTCGGTGACGGAACCATTGGGGCCCTTGACCGGGAAACGGTTCATGAGGCCGTGGGGATCCTCGAGAACGGTGACGCCCTCATGCTGGGCATTGATGTTCCATGCGTGCGGCGCCACGCGAAACTCCTGCATGCCGGTGTTCATGATGTTGAGCGTGCCGCCGATGGCGACGGTGGAGACAGCAATGCCGATCAGAAAGGCGTAGCGCTGCTTGAGAGGCGATGCGCCCACAAGAAAGCCCGTCTTCAAATCCTGCGAGGTGTCGCCGGCCTCAGCCGAGGCGATGCAGACCACGCCACCGATCGTGATGGCAAGCGCTCCGAAGGCCGGAGCTGTCCAACCGCTGACGAGGAAGATCGCCGCGGTGGCCATGAGCGTGGCGATCGTCATGCCCGAGATGGGATTGGCCGAGCTGCCGATCAGGCCCACAATCCGCGAGCTGACCGTGACAAAGAGAAATCCAAATCCAACCACGAGGATCGAAGCGCCCAGGTTTGCCATCAGTCCGACCTTGGCGCCCGGGATGGGCTTGAGCCAGAGGAAGAAGAACATCAGAAGGATCAGGGCGATGGAGCCCAGCACGGCCGTGCCCATCGAGAGATCCTGTTCGGTCCGTACCGGCTTGGCTGCCGCGGCGGAACGATGCCGCATCTGCGCAAAGCCCGAACGTAGCGCGCCGACGATCGTGGGCAGCGTTTTAACCAGCGTGATCAGTCCGGCTGCGGCCACGGCTCCCGCGCCCATCGGCCGGATGTAAGTGGCCCACAGGTCGCTGGGCGACATCTGCGCGATGGGGATCGTGCCTGGGTAGACGGGGTTGGGAATGTCCTTGCCGAAAAAGTAGAGCATCGGCATGATGACGAGCCAGGAGAAGACGCCGCCCGCAAACATGATGGCGGCCGTGCGCGCGCCGATGATGTAGCCCACGCCGAGATACTCGCTGGTAGCGTCGGCCTTGATCGATGCGCCCTTGAGAACGTGCTTGGGCCCGAAGTCGGGCTGGAACTCGGGCGTGCCTGGCCAGGCGCCCAGAAGATTGCCGTTCTGGAAGGCTGCGTAGACCGCGCCAAGGCCGAGGCCGAAGAAAACGCGCGAAGCGGTCGACCCGCCGGTAGCGCCGGCCTTGATGACCTCTGCGCAGGCGGTGCCTTCGGGGTACTTCAGCACGCCGTGTTCCTCGACAATGAGCGGGCGGCGCAGAGGAACCATGAACAGGACTCCGAGATAGCCGCCGATGAGCGCCAGCATGAAGATGCGGAAGTATTCGAGGTCGAAGCCAAGAAAGATCAGCGCCGGCAGCGTGAAGATGACGCCGGCGGCGATGGACTGGCCGGCATTGCCGCAGGTCTGGACGATGATCGTCTCCAGCACCGACGGCTTGCCCTTATGCCGCAGCGTGCTGATGGTGATGACCGCAATCGGAATGGATGCGGCTACCGTGAGCCCCGCGCGCAGGCCGACATAAACGGTCACGGCGCCGAAAATAAGTCCGAAAAGAGCGCCCAGCAGCACAGCGCGAAGCGTGAATTCCGGCGGATTCTGATCGGCAGGAATAAAGGGCTGAAAATCAGGCACAAAAGCCTCCCCGTAAGGCAAACAATGAAATCAATAAATACCCGAAAAGGGAGTGTACCAGCGCAAGGGGCTGCGCGTCACAGTGGATGAGCGGCGCTCCCGCTCCCGCGGCAAGCCTCCCAGGGAACGGCCAGGGCAAACGTATTTGGATAGGAGTCCTGCTTTTCTTGCATCCCGACTCCACTCATCGAGCAATGTCATCCCGAACGGAGTGAGGGATCTGCGGTTGTCTTTGGCCCCTTGCGGCGTCGTCGGATGAAATCAGCCTGCCAAACCGAAGGTCTGCGTGAGAAATAGACTCGAAAAGCAACCGCGGATTCTTCGTCGCTGCGCTCCTCGGAATGACAGCGCGAAGAGCATGGTTCGTAAAGCGTCAAGCGAATTGAAATGCGTCGGCCCTGAGGGAACGGCAAAGTTTTTTTGAAAATTCCGCAAGCGGCGCCCCGGCCCGCCTCGCATGAAATTTCCGTCCTGCCAACCCGTCACGTCGCGCTAGAGGCGCCAACTTGCCGCTCTTGTGCCTTCAACCAGTTGTAGGATAGCTTCCAATTAAGCGGAGAACCGAATGGCCAATCTGCCTTTAACTCAGGCCCGCCCTGGGCGTCTGATGTCGATTGACGTGTTGCGTGGGCTCACCATCGCCTTCATGATTATGGTGAACAACTCCCATCCCGGTGCCTGGCGCGAGATGCTTCACTCTCCGTGGAACGGCATCACCGCAACCGACATCGTCTTTCCCACGTTCCTCTTTGTGGTGGGCGTGTCGATCGTTCTTTCCACCGAGGTGCGGTTGAGCCGCGGCGATTCGCGCCGCAAGCTTGCAGCTCACACGGCGCGCCGGGCAGCCATCCTGTTTCTGCTCGGCATTGTCGTCAACGGCTTTCCCTACTTCCATCTCCAGCACCTGCGCTTCTACGGCGTCCTCCAGCGCATCGCCGTCTGCTACCTGGTGGTTGCGCTCCTTTATCTGTGGGACCGTCGCGTGTGGACCAAAGTAGCACTTGTCGTCTGCCTGCTCATCGGCTACTGGGTGCTTGTGCGCTGGGTTCCGATTCCGGGAGCAGGTGTACCCGGCCGCGACGTGCCGTTCCTCGACCGGAACCAGAACATCGTGGCCTGGTTCGATCGCCAGCTTTTGCCCGGCCACCTCTACGAGGACGCGCCGCTCTACAATGCGCGCGATCCCGAGGGGTTGCTCAGCGACCTTCCCGCCATCGCCACCACGATGTTCGGACTGCTTGCGGGTTTATGGCTGATGGCGGAGCGGTCCACGCGGACAAAAACCCTCGGCCTCGTTGCAGGCACGGTGGCGTGTCTCGCCTCGGGATACCTCTGGTCCGTCTGGTTCCCGCTCAACAAAAAAATGTGGACCAGCTCCTATGTGCTCGTCGCAGCGGGGTGGTCGCTCGCGGCCCTGGCGCTTGTCTACTGGGCGATGGAGGAGCGCGGCTGGGGCCGGAAAGGTACAGGCAAGGCCCTTGTGTGGCCGTGGCTCGTCTTCGGCTCAAACGCCATCGTCGCCTACATGATCAGCGAACTACTCAATCCGGCGCAGGCAATGATTCGCTTCACCAGCGCCGGAAAACCATCCAATCCGCTTCTCTATCTCTTCCTGCATGTCTTCCTGCGCATCTCCGACCCCGGATGGCGGGCCTTCGTTTACTCGGTCTTTTATACGTTTCTCAGCTTCCTGCCGGTGTGGTGGCTTTACCGCAAGAAGATCTTCGTGAAGGTGTGACAACGACAGCGCATAGCTGTCAGCCGTGCGCTCCGGGTCGCGATTTTGACACCCGGGAGCCCAAAAGCCGATTGCGCGAATTCCTGTGTCCAGGGATCGCGCTTCTGCGGTATCGTTTCGATGAGGTTGCGGGAGGACCAGATGAGATTCCGCCAAATTGTGTGGTTGGTGGCGCTCGGCGCTGTTACGGCCGTGATGCAGGCGCAGAGTTGCGACATGAAAGACTGGAAACCCATCGCCGGAATCAGCGTGACGGCGAGCCATGGCGGCGTTGAGGTGGTTTGGCCCGGCGAGCACGGCCAGCAGAACCGCGCCCGCTTTGCGCTGCGCAATGGGCAGCCCGTGATTGAGGAACTCGCCGCGCAAAAGGCCGGCGGCGCATGGATTCTGTTGGGCAAGGATCTGTATCCGGATTTTCAGGTGACCACAGGCCGCCGCCGCATCTCGACAACCGAGCTCAACATCCTCAAGCGCCTCCACGAGGACACGCCTCAGAACGAAAGTGAGTATAAGTGGAACGTCTTCTGGGATGCGCCGCTGGAGATTCCCGGCCACGACTCGCATCTCGTCGGTCCGGGCCGCTCGCCCGACGAAGTCAAACGCGCCACCGTGAGTTATCGCGCCACCATGTGTCGCGTGGTGAGCGACGGCGACCGTGTGAGCGTCGTGTTCAACGGCCTGACGCTCGGGCTCTTTTCAGGCGGGCTCGAATTCACTGCCTACAAAGATTCGAATCTTCTGCGGCAGGAGGCGGTGGCCAAGACAGACGCAAAGGATGTGGCCTACATCTACAAGGCGGGACTGAAAGGCTTCTCGATCGGCGGCAACACCAAACTTGAGTGGCGCGACGATGCGCAGGTCTGGCAGCACTATTCCTTCGGTGGCGACTTGAACCAGCAGCCTGTCGATTTACAGGCGCGGAATCGGCTGGAAATTCTCGATGCGGGCGCGGGCTCGCTCGCCATCTTTCCGCCGCCGCACAAGTTCTTCTTCGCGCGCGAGAACGAGGTCAACCTCGGCTACGTCTACTACCGCAAAGACAGCGATCATTCGTTTTCGCTGGGTGTGATGCAGCCGGAGCGCGGCTCGGGCTACGCGCCCTGGGGCGTAAGCGACGCGGTGTGGAACCATCGCGTCCGCGTAGCGCGCTCGCAAATTTACAACTATGCGCTCTACAATGCGCCACCAGGCACCATGCAGCACATGCCGGTTTACTACTACCTGAGCGCGGCGAGCGCGCGCCAGACGCAGCCGCAGGTGCTGGCCTACACGCACAACGACACTTACAAGCCCGTGCCCGGCTTCAAGACCGTGACTGGCCACTTCCATCTCGACTTCAATGAGATGATCCGCGACCGCGGCGCCTCGGACTTCATGCCTACCTGGGTTCCTGTCTTCCGCGGCCTCGGCATCAACATCGTGTATCTTGGCGATTTTCACGACGACTCCGACTTCGCCGATCCCGGCCCCAAGCGATTTGCCGAGCAGAAGCTCTACTTTGAAGGCGCGCGCAAGGTGAGCGACAAGGATTTCCTCGTCATTCCCGCCGAAGAGGCGAACGCCTATCTGGGCGGTCACTGGTATCTGATGCTGCCCAGGCCCGTCTACTTCTCGCATGCCGTGCCGCGTCCCGCCGATCAGTCCTTCGAGGAGAATGACCCCATCTACGGGCACGTTTATCATCTCGGCTCGGTTCAGGACGTGGAGAATTTCATCCATCGCGAGCAGGGAATCATCTGGGTCGCGCATCCTCGCACCAAAAGCTCGGCCATGTATCCCGACGAGTACAAAGACAAGAGCTTCTTCTTGGACGATCGCTTCATCGGCGGTTCGTGGGAGTCGTTGCCTGTCGATCAATCGCAGGAGCGGCTCTGCCCGGTGCGTTGCTTCGGCCTTGAAAACGACATGAGCAACTGGGCCCCCAAACCCAAGTTCATGCTGGCCGAAGGCGACACCTACATGAAGGTGCCGAGCGACGAAACCTATCCGTTGCTAGCTATCAACTATCTCAAGCTCGACAAGGTTCCGGCCTGGAATCAGAGCTGGGCTCCGATTGTCGAGGGCATCCGAGCCGGCAACTTCTTCGGCACCACGGGTGAGATTCTCTTCCACAAGTGGGGCATCGAAGGCTCCGGCGCCAAAAGCGTCTACACCGCAAGCATCGAATACACCTTCCCGCTCGAATTCGCCGAACTGGTCTGGAGCGATGGCGCGAAGGTTGATCGCAAAATGATTCGTCTTACCGGTACAGTGCCCTTTGGCACAAAGGCATTCCGCATCCCCTTCGACGCAACAGGCAAGAAGTGGGTGCGTTTCGATGTCTGGGACTCGTCAGGCAATGGCGCCTGGCTGCAACCGGTGGCAGTCAAATGAAATGCATGGAACCGGTAGCCAGCGGACTGCCCTCAATCCACTGGCCGCCGGCTCCTGCCCGTCTTTCAATACTTTGATTTGATCGTGTATGTCACGCCCATCGTGAACTGAAACGAATTCGGTTTGGTTGGCGGAACTGCCGCGTTTCCGGTGAACGGTGCGTCGTTCAGATAACTATCGAGCGTACCCACCGAGAAGCTGAAGTTCTTGTATGCCGGAAACGTAAACATATTTGTCTCTGTCGCCGAGTACGCGCTGGGCTGATTGTATGCAGGAATGAAGGAAAGCCCCTGCGTATAAGTGAACAGCTTGAGGTGCAAAACGTAGTCGGCCTCATACGTCGAGCCAATCAGATTCTGATCCCCACTGCCTGCGCCCGCCATAAACTGCTGCTTCTCGTACTGCACCGTGCCCTTCAGGTCAAACTCCTGTTTCGAGGTCTTCAGCACCGTCCATCCAAACCCGCCGCCGTAGATCTGTTGCAATTGCAACTGCTGGGCATAGTTGTGGTCGAAGGTCGTCATCCCCAGCACGTAGAAGCGCGGAGAGAAAAACTCGTCGCGCTCTGCGCCAACGTGCATGATCGACGATTTGGTCACGATCGCCGGCACCTGAATCGATCCCGTTGCAGGAGGCGTCGCCGGATAGGAGTAAGCCGGCTGCGTGATCTTGCCGTACGACTCGTTGAAGCCGAAGATCGTCTTGTTCCTCGGCGCAAGCCAGTTGACCGTCGGCACGGCCCGCACCAGGTTCACCGCGCCGGTAAAGGTGTACTGGTTCTGCGTTGCCGATACCAGCGTCGCGCCCGCCGTCGCCGTGCCATTCCATCCTGCAAAGATGCCGGGCTCCTGATTGATCTGTTTGTCGAGCACGGAACTCTCCATGATGTACCGCGCCTTCGCTACCGGAATGGGCGCGAGCGGAGGGGCGCTTTCCGTGTGAACGGTGAGCGCCTCGTTCGCAACGTCGAATGTCCCCACCGGAAATTGCACATGGTGCTTTTTGCCGCGTACGGCGACCGTCTGGCTCAGGACGCCGAACTTGCCCGCCACGTGCAGTTCTTTGATCTTGTTCCAGCCAAGTGTAATGTCGCCCAGTGGATCGCTATGGAATGTCACCGTGCCGGCGGTTTCGCTCACGAACTTGCCGTGCAGAGTGTCGCCGTTACTGAGCACCAAAACGTCGGGCGACGGATTGGCCGCGGCCGGCTTGCGCTGCGCGGCGCAAACCTGCGCCATGCCAAACGCGGCAACCAGCAGTGCGATGCATGAAACTCGAAAAAGCAGCGAAGCAAAAACGCGTGGGGAGAAATTCCGCATGGGGGATGCCGCCTTTCTCAAAATGTGCAGTGCCGGCAAACCTTCCGGCGCCGATGGTACTAAGCATTGTAATTGTCGAGGCCAGTCTCAATTTTCCCCGCAGCTCCTCCGCGGTGTATTGCGCCCATTTGCGCCGCAACCGGCCGGCCGTCGGCGTAGACTGGTTCACAGATTCCTAACCATCCTGCGGAGCTGGCGATGTCCAAGGCAGTTTCCTACGCCCAATGGTTTCTGGAGCCGTACTGCATCGGTCTCAAGCTGCGCTCGCTGCGCAACAGCAAGCGGTTGACCCTCTCCCGGCTCGCGCTTGAAACCAGCCTTTCCACGGCGCTGCTTTCCAAGCTCGAAACCGATCGCATGATTCCCACACTCCCGACACTGGCTGCCATCGCGCGCTTCTATGGCGTTGGCATGGACTACTTCTTCAGCGAGCCTGCGCACCACCGGCTCTCCATCACGCGCAAAGCGCATCTGCAGGGCAGCGGCCGCGGCATGGATCCCGTGCAAGTAACGCCGTTGAACTCCGATGGGGAGGGTTTTCGCCTGATCGCGCAGATGGTTGAGTTCCCGCCCGGCGGATCCACTGTAGCCATGAACGACTTTGAGGAAACAGGCGCCGTGATCTATGTCCTCGAAGGACGTCTGCGCCTGGACGCGGGCGCCATGCACGAGGTGCTGGAGACAGGCGATTGTGCCTGTATGGAGAGCGAGATGTCGCTTGCCTGGAGCGCCGCCGACAAGCACCGCTGCCGGATCCTTGCGGTCCTGCCCACCGCTTCGCGTCCAACAGCAAAGAGCTGACCCGCCCAAAACAATCGCCGCACCGCGCCCAATCCTTTCTGTGCGTTCAAGCGATTCCGAGGGAACAATTCCATTTTGTCGCACGCAGGGCCAGTCTGTACTATTGTGAGGAACTTCAAGGACAGAATGACATGCGACCCAACGCCAAGTTGATTAAGACAACCCTGACCGGAGCCATGGGTGGCCTGATTTTCGGATTCGATATTGCGGTCGTCTCCGGAATCATCGACTTGGTGGTACAGCACTTTGGACTGAGCGGCTTCGGCAAAGGCCTCACGGTGGCTGTCGGACCTGTCGGCACCGTCATCGGCTGCTTTGCCGGCGGCGTCCTCGGGCAGAGGATGGGTTCGCGGTCTGCGCTGCGCTATGCCGCTGCTGCTTATTGTCTTGCCGCGGCGGGCACCGCGTTTGCTGCCGGCTGGTCCATGCTTTTGGCCATGCGCTTCCTGAGCGGATTAGGACTTGGCGCTGCGTCGGTTCTGGGCCCCGTCTATATCACCGAACTGGCGCCTGCGCAGTGGCGCGGACGGCTGGTAGGCTCGTTCCAGATCAACGTCGTCACCGGGATTCTGCTCGGCTACACCTCCAACTACCTGGTCGGCCTCGCCCATCTTGGCGCCCTCGAATGGCGCGTCATGGTGGGAATCGCCGCGCTTCCGGCGCTGCTCTTTTTCATCCTTCTTTTCACCATCCCTCTTTCGCCGCGCTGGTCGGCCTCTCGCAACCAGATCGATGAGGCGCTTGACGTGCTCCGCCAGATGGGCGCTCCCAACCCCAAAGCCGAGTTGGCCGAAATTCAATCCGCGCTCCAGGCAGAACACGCCACGGCCCACGAGCCCGTCTTCCAGTGGAAATACCGCTACCCGCTCTTCCTCGCCATTACCATCGGCGCCTTCAATCAACTGGCCGGAATCAATTGCATCTTCTATTACATGCACAGCATCTTCGCGGCCGCGGGGTTCGGCAGCGAGTCGGGATACGTGCAAAGCATCGTTGTCGGCGCCACCAACTGGATCTTCACCCTCGTCGGCATGGCCATGATCGACCACTTCGGCCGCAAGAGCCTGCTCATCGTTGGCGCCATCGGCACTGCGGGCTGCCTCGGCGGAGTGGCGTGGGTCTTCAATAGCCATAGCCACCAGAGCGCCTTGCTTGCCTTGCTCATGCTCTTTGTCGCCTTCTTCTCGCTCTCGCAGGGCTCCGTGATCTGGGTCTATATCGGCGAAGTCTTTCCCACCGCCGTGCGCTCCAAAGGCCAGGGCGTGGGCGGCGCCAGCCATTGGATCATGAACACCATCATCGCCCTTAGCTTCCCCATCCTCGTGCACCGCTTCAACGAGGGAACTCCCTTTGCCTTCTTCGCTGCCGCAACCGTCGTGCAGTTGATCGTGGTCACACTCTTCTATCCGGAGACGAAGGGGCAAACGCTGGAGCAGTTGCAGCGCAAGCTGATGCGCGCCTGACGCAGTTGGACCGACAAGGCAGGCGGTTCCACAGGCTCCCATTTCCAATCACCCGTTCACGCAGCCTCGATTGCGCGAATGCTCTCGCTTATCTCCTTCTTTAGCGTCTCGGCGTCAACCTGGAAGACCCTGCGTTCGCGCGCTGGCAGCATCTCCAGCAGTTCGCCGAGCGGCCTCGTCTCGCACCCCGGAAACGCAACAAAACCGATCGTCGAAGCCATGGCGCAACTCACCTTCACCAGCTCCGGCACATCCCAGGAGCCATCGGTGCGGCGCGGTTTGTGATGCTCGGCAACAACGGACTCAAACTCCTCCGGCAACTTCCAGCCACTCAACAACTGCCGCCCCGTCTCGCAGTGGTCCCAGCCGAAGAGTTCGCGCTCCGCATCAAGCAGCGTCTCCGGGGATCCCCGATGTTTGTCGAGCAGCGCAGCATAGGCCGCGGGTTGAACCACAGCCAGGCCCATGCGCCCCACGTCGTGCAGAATTCCCGAGGTGAAGGCCGTGTCTTTATCGATAAAACCGCCCTGCGCCAGCCGCTGCGCGACAATCGCGCAAGCCAGATTGTGCCGCCACAGATTCCGCGTCGCCGGCAGGTTCAGCGTTTTGCCGAGATACGCGCGCACCCCCACCGTTACGCACATCCCCTGCAGCGTGTTGGCGCCCAGCACCGCCACCGCCTGAATAATGCTGGTCGAGGGATAGCGCGGCGCGTAGAGCAGGGAATTGGCCACCGTCAGCACTTCGCTCGCAAATGCCGGATCGGACGAGATGAGATCGCACAGGTGATGCAGTTGCACATTCTCGTCTCTGGCCAACTGCAAAACCTTCACAGCGACCTGCGGGAACGGCGGCAGCCGCAGATGCGCCCAAGGCATTGCGGCTGCATTCCCGCGTCCATCCTCCGCTGCCATCGCAATACATCCTCCGGCTGTACACGCCTCGCACAGACACAAAGCTTCCCCATCCCGCGCACAGACTCGCCCGCAAAGGGAACGTGTGTCCCGGTAACAGGTTCATCGGCAGCAGGGGCGATTTCTATAAGAGGGAATCGCGCAAAGAATGGAATTGTCTACGGCAGCCCATATCGGCACAGCAGCCAGATGGATTGACGATCCTCGCTATGGCTTCTGCCGCGCACGCGCCACCCGCGGAGCGGCGATCAGCGTAAAGGCAACCAGAAAGATGGAGGCGGCAATATAGGCCAGATGCCCGTTCTGCAAATCTTCAATGACCAGCTTGATGCCGACGAGGGCCAGAGCCGTATAACCCAGCCGTGTCAGCTCCTGACGGCTGAAGCGCGCTCCGCTGAAAACCAGTGCCAGAGCCACCGCACACAACACCGCCGTGCGGATCAGGGCCAGATGGTGAGCTCCGGGAATCGCGCGCAGCGCGATGAGTGCAACCAGACCGTCGATCAGCAGCGCGGTCACCGAGCTGATTGCGAGCGTGGCAAGCAACAGGTCCAGAGTCTGACGAACCTTGCCCTCTGTCTTGAGCGGGCGCACAAGCGCATAACACAAAATGGCGCAGGCGGCGATCACCCGGACGCCAGCCGCCGACGCGCCGGAAGGCGCGCCCACAACCGCGCTTTTCAAAAAACTCAGCAGCCCTGAAGCCGCCGAGGCGGCCAGCAGAAACACCATTCCGTAGAATTCGAAGACTGCCCATCGATCCTGCCTGCTCAAAGCCACCGCACCCACCGCCGCTGCACCGAACAGCAAAATCGGCAACAATGGCGGCAGGCCCAGAAAACCTCCGGCAAGAAGCAACGCCGCGGCCCACGCGCCAAAAATAGCCCTGTTGCGCGGCTCGGGTGCGCGCGCAAAGACGATGAACACCGCAACGTAACACACCGCCGAAAGAACCAGGCAGAACGTGCCGAGAATCCTTGCGCCGGCTGGCGGGTTGATATTCGCGAAACTTATCGCGGCGAGCAGGAACGTGAGCATCGTCTGCACAGCGCCGAAGATCGTGATCTTCTGCGCGCGCAACATGGTTTTGACGCTGATGCTGGCGGCAAAAAGAACAAATACCACGATGCCCGGAGCGAGCAATGCGCCGCGGCTCAGTGGTGGATAACTCTCCTGCGCAGCCTGCCCGGCCAAATAATTGAAGATCAACAGCCACACAGCCGCATCGGCCGCAAGAGCAACGATCGCTGCAACCTCCGGCATGCGATTGCAGCCCGGCGTAAATTCGCAGACCGCCGCGAGGAAGATCAGCGCCACCACGAATGGAAGAAACACATGCGTAGCCACGGCAAGCGCAAGGGCAAGAGCGGTTGCGGCAATGTAGGCCACACGCACAACCGGCTTGAGATTACGCGATTGCTTGAGGGCGATGGCTGCAAGAACAAAAGACGTGAGAGCGAAACCGCAGATCGCCGCGGCGGCGGCCGTAGAGGTCAGAACGTTAAAGCGCAGTGTCAGCTCCCAAAGCATGGGAGCCAGGATGAGGGCCGATGTGCCGGCGTAAATCGAACTCGTGATGCGCGGCCCGCTGCGTACGCGCGTAGCCCAGATGAGCCAAAGAAACGCGTACGAGATGCCGGCCGCGGCGACGATCGCGCCCGGAATGGCGCTCGTCTGCTCGATGGCCCGCAATACATACGCGCCGGCAATGCCAAGCATCGCTCTGCCCACCACCGGAAAGAGATTCGGGGCTTGAGCTGCTTTCTCAGGCGGGATCGCCGCCGCAAGCGCGGGTTCACGCGGCCCGGGCGGATGAGGCAGATGCGCGGCGAGCGGATGCTCGAGCGCATCGATGCGTGATTCGACAATCTTGAGATTCCGCTCCAGCGCCTCGATGTGTTCTTTCAGCGAGTGCAGGTCTGGCGGGATCTGATCTGGGTAATCCGGGAGATCGCTCATCGTCCCTCCCCGGTTTGAGCCGCGCGGCGGCGGTTAGTCGCCCGCCGCGGCTTCTTGCATCTCTTTTTTGGGCCAGGGCGGCAGCAGCTTCAACAGCACCCACAGGAAGAACAGCGGCAGGATCGTCAAGCCGATGGCCGCCAGCAGGCCTTCGCGCGTCACCAGCGCCATCTTGTACGTCGTGTACCCCAGGAAACTCTTCGAGAACAACTGCCCGCCGATCACCACGTTCCAGCGCATGGCAAAGACGCCGATCAGAATCAGGGAGCCGCAAAGAACGTAGATGCGCTTGCGCGCAATCTCGCCGAACTGGCCCACCTGCGTAAGGAAGAGCAGAATCAGCGGTACAAGCGTTCCAATAAAGATCTGCAGCACGATCTGCGAGAAATAGAGTTTCGTATGCACCATGAAGTCAAGGCTGCGGAACGATTCGTCGGCTTCGTAGATGCGGTGCACCAGGTCCAGCATCTCCAGGCTGAAGTCGATGATGAAGATGTAGAACATGTACATCGCCACCGCATCCACGCAGCGCATGTCGATCTTCTGATGCCGCAGCTTGGTGACTGCCATGTAGATCAGCATCACCGCCGCAATGCCCGAGACCATCGCCGAGAAGATAAACACCACCGGCATCAGAGGCGACGACCACCACGGATTGGACTTGAGCGAACCGAAGATGAAGCCGACATAGCCGTGCAGCAGGAACGCCGAGGGAATGCCAATCAGGGTGACGATCCACCCCACCTTTTCATCGATACGCAGCGAACGCTCGCTGATATTGTTCGAGCCCAGCGTCATGATTTTGTAGATCACGCGCATCAGCCCCTTCGACTGCTGCGACAAAAGCACGATTTCGCGCCGGTAATCGAGCCAGATCTCGAAGACCAGCACCGCCATCAGGTACCACATGTACACATAGCCGAACATCGCCATGGCCGAGGTAGCGTGGGGCGTGAAATACATCTCATATGACCGTTCCGGATGACCCAGATGAAACTGCAGAGGCAGCGGCGCGTCCAGCAGAAACGCCAGGGCTGTGAGCAGCGCCAGCCGGTAGATGGGCTTCACGGCATCTACGCGAAACACGCGCTCCAGCGAAGCCAGAATGAACGCTCCCGCCACCAAACCCGTGATGTAGGGATATAAAACAATCAGCACGCTCCAGTACAGCGTGACTTCGTTCGGATACATGTAACCTTCAACGCCGCTCATAAAAAAGCTCCTGACTACTCGCTGTTCCTGCCGGTTCCAGCCACCTCGGCTTCCCGCTGCAAGATGCGGCTAGAAGCTTGGAGCTAGAAGCTAGAGGCTGCTTTTCATCGCACCGATCCGTCCAACCCGTTGTAGAAAGCCTTGGCCCCGGTGGCCATCTGCGGCTTCAACACCTGCACGGTATGTGTCTTCAGAAACGCGTGAATCGGGTCGTTGGGATTCTTCAGGTCGGCCAGTTGCCGCGCTCCCGTGGGGCATGCCTCGCAACACGCCGTGGTCAACCCCTTGGTGATGCGGTGGTAACACAGCGTGCATTTGTCAGCGACCTTCTTCTCGGGATGAATGTAGCGGCAGCCGTAGGGGCAAGCCTGCACGCAATACGCGCAGCCCAGGCAGTACTTCGGGTCGATCAGCACCACTCCGTCCGGGCTGATGAAGGTCGCGCCCACCGGACAGACCTGCGTACAGGGCGAGTCCGAGCAGTGGTTGCACATCTTGGGCACGAAAAAATAGTCTCCCTGCGTGCCTTCCGGCACTGAAGGAAATCCCTCCTTGCCGCCATCCGGCGAGATCACCTCGGGATTCTCAAGGTGATAGTCCGTCCGGTGATACCGCTCCACCCATGTGCGGAAGTAACCGTCCGGTATGTCGTTCTCCTTCTGGCACGCGCGCACGCAGTTGCCGCAGCCGATGCACTTGGTAATGTCAATCAACATACCCCACCAGTGCTCGCTCATCTCGTAGTTGGGCGAGGCCTCGGGCGTTCCGGCCTCCACGTACTTCCACGCGACGGCTGCAGCGGGCAAAAGAATCAATAATTGTCGCCGGCTGATGTTCACTTCGTACCTCCTGCGGCCGCACCCTTCCCCGTATCCGATCCGATCGCTGGACTGTGGGGGTTATGACAGGTTTGGCAGGGAACACCGCCCATGTGATCGGCCGGATTTACCTGCGGAAAACCCTTGGGCTTGGCCGCGCTCGCCGTGTGACAACGCGCACACAGCACCAGCGTATCCGGCTTCACCGGTGTCATCGACGAGGGATCGTTGGCATGTGTCGCCAGCGCGCCGTGGCACGCTTCACAGTTCACATGCGCATGTGCGCCCTTTGCCTTGGTGTCGGCAATGTCCGAGTGGCAACTCTCACACGCCTGGTGCCCGGCGAACTTGATCGGGTGCGCGGCAATCTCTCCAATCGCCGCAGCACGATAGTGCCCGTATTCCCCGAAGCTCTTCGGAACTACGTAGACGCGCACTACTAGAAACACTAGAAACGCGATTACAAATAGCCCCGCAAACCGGAAAAGATGACTTACATCCTTAAAGCCGCTCATGAAAGCGCTATCTCCGTATAACCAATGCCGGGAATACGCCAAGCGATCTGACCGCCTGAATGAAAAATTCAGGTGCCCCGGATCCCAATGTTGCGATCCGGAAAATGCGGAAGCCAAAGGATGGAATTCACACGATCAGAGAATGCGTGATCAGCAATGTGATCTGGCACACTCCCAATGTCACAAGGATGGAGCCTGCACTGCAGAACTGTATGTGAGACTGCTCACACATGCTTGTGACGCAAATCAATCATGGGCCGCCGCTTCACGAAGCGATACCATGAATCTGGAGGAACGATGGCTCGAATTCTCGACGGCGCGGCGCTTGCCGCCGCCATTAAGCAGGAAGCAGCGGAAGAGGTCAGTCGCCTTGCGGCCAGCGGCATCAAGCCTGGTCTCGCAGCGGTTCTCGTGGGCAACGTGCCCGCATCGGAGATTTACGTCCGCAACAAGGTGCAGGCCTGCGCCGAACTTGGTATTTATAGCGACCTCGTCAAGCCGCCCGCCGATGTCACCACGGCCGATCTGCTCGCGATCGTCGACAAGCTCAATGCGCGCGACGACATCGATGGCATTCTCATTCAGCTTCCGCTTCCGCCGCAGGTCGACTCCAAGCGGCTGCTCGATGCCATCGACCCGGCGAAAGACGTGGACGGATTTCATCCCGTCAACTCCGGCCGCCTGCTCGCCGGCCGTCCGGCTCTCGCGCCCTGCACGCCTGCCGGCGTCATTGAAATTCTCAAGCGCAGCAATCTTCCCATCGCCGGTCAGCACGCGGTCGTCGTCGGCCGCAGCGACATCGTCGGCAAGCCCGTCGCAGCCCTGTTGCTCCACGAGAACGCCACGGTGACGATCTGCCATTCGAAGACGCGCGACCTGCCAGCCATCACGCGCCAGGCTGACATTCTCGTCGCCGCCATCGGCCGCGCCGGTTTCATCACGCCTGAAATGGTCAAGCCCGGCGCCACACTCATCGACGTTGGCATCAACCGCCTCGCCACACGCGAGGAGTTCGACCGCTTCTTCAAAGGCGACCCCAGGCGTGAAGCCACCTTCGCCAAGCGCGGCTCAACCATCGTCGGCGACATCCACCCTAAAGCCTTCGATCTGGCCGGCGCGTATACGCCGGTCCCCGGCGGCGTGGGCCTGCTCACCATCGCCATGCTCATGGCCAACACCGTGCGCGCCGCGAAGATGCGGCGAGGGATCTAAGAAAGTGCTTCGCGTTGGTCTCACCGGCGGCCTGGGCAGTGGCAAATCGACCGCGGCCGCCATGCTGCGCTCGCTCGGCGCGCACGTCATCGAGGCCGACGCTCTCGGCCGCCAGCTCATGGAGCCCGGCCAGCCCGTCTTCGCCGCCATCGTCGCGCGCTTCGGCCCTGAAGTCCTCGGCCCCGACGGCCGCCTGAATCGCGCGCGTCTCGCCGACATTGCCTTTCGTCAGGGCCGCCTCGATGAGCTGAACTCCATCGTGCATCCGCCCGTCATCGAGGCTCAGGCGCGCTGGATGAAGGATCTCTTTGCGCGCATTCCAGCATCCGTCGCCGTCATCGAGTCCGCGCTCATCTTCGAGGTGGTGCGCGACGCCCGCGCCCGCGGCGACCAGGACGGTGTTTTAGCCGACTGGCGGCGCCGCATCGACCGCGTTGTCGTCGTCACCGCGCCTGACGAATCCAAAATCGCCCGCTACGTCGCGCGCATCTTATCCGAAGGGGACAAAACAGCGGCGAACCTTGAAGCCATCAAGGAAGCCATCCAGGCCGATGCCCGCAATCGCCTTGCGCACCAGGTTTCCGATGTCGAAAAGGTTTCCCAGGCTGACTATGTGCTTGATAATTCCGGTAGTATTGATGAGCTGCGCGCGCAGGTCGAAGCCCTCTGGCCGCGGCTGCGCGACGAGAGCAGCAAATCCAGCCAGCCGATGTCTCTACAATAGAAGCAACGGCCGTGACGATTTTGCAGTGAACTTTTTTCTCTTGCTGACGTAACCCACTTAGGGATCTCTTTTTTTGGGAATTGAGCCATGAGATTGAGCCGGATTCTCCTCATTCTTGTCATCTTGCTGGGCGGATTCTGGCTGATGACCTCCTACTTCGCGCCAACCCACTCGATGGGCCCCCTTTCCTGGTTTGGCGGCAGGTCGAATGCGCCGCTTCAGCTCACCGAAGCCTACGCCGCGCCCGCCTACGATGCCGAAGAGCAGAACAACATTGCGGTGTACAAAAAGGTGCTTCCCTCCGTGGTCAACATCACCTCCACGGCGCTGGTCTTCGACTTCTTTTATGGAGCCGTGCCGCAGCAGGGCCAGGGATCGGGCTTTATCCTCGACAAGGCCGGCCACATCCTCACCAACTATCACGTCATCGCGGGCGCCAACCGCGGCATCGAGGTCCAGCTCAGCGACAAGCGCAAATTTAGCGCGCGCGTCGTCGGCTTCGACCGCACGCACGATCTGGCGCTCCTGCAAATCGACGCGCCCAATCTCCAGCCCGTCACACTGGCCGACTCCTCGCATCTTAACGTCGGTCAGAAGGTCTACGCCATCGGCAATCCCTTCGGTCTCTCCGGCACCATGACGCGCGGCATCATCAGCGCCATCCGGCCCATCAAGAACGAGGGTGGTGCGCCCATTGAGGACGCCATCCAGACCGACGCCGCCATCAACCCCGGCAACTCCGGCGGCCCGCTCCTCAATTCCAGCGGCGAAGTCATTGGCATCAACACCATGATCGCCTCGAACGGCGCCGACCAGAGCTCCGGCATCGGCTTCGCCATTCCCATCAACACGGCCAAGGCGGTGCTTTCGGATCTGCTGCGTTACGGGCGCGTCAAGCGGCCATCGCTCGGCATCGTCTCCTTGGCCGTCGATCCCGATCTGGCGTCTCAGATGGGGCTCGCTGCTGACTCCGGCGTTCTCATCGAGCGCGTGCTTCCCGGCGGGGCCGCCGACCGCGCCGGCCTCCACGGCGGCACCGAGCAGGCCTATCTTGGCAACACGCCCATCATGCTCGGCGGCGACCTCATCATCGCCATCGACGGACAGCAGGTTCAGGATCCGCAGGACATCAACTCCATCATGGAAAAACACCAGCCCGGCGACGTGGTCAGCGTAACCATCGTCCGCGGCCGACGGAAGATGTCGATTAAACTGATGCTTGGCGAAGCCAGAGACACGAACGTGTAATCGCGTCTGATCAGAACCCCGCCTGCATCTCCGTTAGCTCTGCCCGCGCCACCTGCGCCCTTGCCACCGTCATCGGCTCGCCGTAATGCGCGGCCACCAGCTCCGCCGCCCGGCTGCCATCGAGATACGGCCGCACCATCGCGAGTTTGATCCCCGTCTCAGCGGACATCTTCTGCACCGCTGTCTTGCTCGAAATTGAAGCCACCAGCGAGAGCATCGAGTTCACAATCGTCGCCACATCCTGGATCACCGTCAGCGCATGAGCCTGGCTTGATGGATTCGTAATCTTCGCCACCTCGAGGAGCGCCGCGCTTACCTGCTGCTGGAACGTGACCACCTGCGTCTGCAACTGTTGCAACGCCCCTGCCGTTGGATTCGCCAGATAAGCCCTGGCCTGCGTCACCAGCAGGTTCGATGCCGCGTCAAATCCGTTGGCCGCGGCGGCAAAGATCGGCGCGTCTCCCGGCGTCAGCAGCGCCGCGGTCGAATCCACCGTCGCCACAGCGCTTTCGAGAGCCGGCGTCCAGTTCACAATGTTCTGCGCCACGCTCTTCGCTGAGCAGCCCTCCATCCACGGCAACGGAACCAGCAGCGCAATCAGCATCCACGCCCCCAACTTTGCGCCGTTGGAATCTCCCCTTTGCTGACGTGCTGACCCGCTGACTCGCTGCCGCGCTGTCTCCGGATCCTTCGCCACCAATCCCAGCATCGCCGTGGCCAGCGCGCTCACCAGTGACACCACCGTGCCCGTTCCCACCCTGCCCAGCGAAATGCCCTGCTGCGCCAGCACTCCGGCCACACTTGCCACCGCAATCAGCAGCCCCGCTGCCGTGGTCTTCGGTTGCTTCCATCCATTCGCAAAAAAATTCATGGTTTCAAGACTCCTTCGCTTCGCGGCGTCATCCATGGCTGCGGTCCGGCAAACCCGCCTGCCGAATCGGAAGAAAAGAGCAGGCAGGTTCGCAAACCGCAGGGGGAGGGCCTGGCCCATCGCCCGGCGCGTCGTTTTCGCTGTTTTTCTGGTTGTCTTTAAGGTTAGGCAATTCGAGGTGAATTCACTGCAAACCGCCGCTCCGTAGTAACTCATAAAGAATCAACGCGTTGCGGTAATCCACGGGATCGCGGTGGCTTGACAGATTCCGCGGATCTCGTCCAGCCTGAAAACCAGGCACAGCTCCGCCCGGCCGGCGTCGGCAGCATTTTGCATCCCCGCTTCCGTCGCGGTAAGATAGCCACATGCGCCGCGCGATTCCCCTCAGATGCGACGGCGTGCTCACCGCAAGACATTTTGAAGCAAGATTGAAAGACCACTTCAGCAGGCCAGCGTGATCATCCCAGGCAGGACGTTCAACCCGGAGACAGAGCCATGCCGGATACAGAAGATCCCAAAGCAGTTCAAGAGCCGACAGAAGATCCGTCGAAAACGATAACAAGACGCCGCTTCATCCTGGGCGTGATCGCGGGCGGAGCCGCGGTAGGCGCGGCCAGCTATCACATCCTTGCACCCAGCGGCCACGGACGCAGCTTCGGCGGCGAGCGCCTGATCTCGCTCAACGTAAACGGCAAGATGCGCCGCGTTGAAGTGATGAAGCAGGAGACCCTGGCCTGGACCCTGCGCTACAAACTGGGTCTGACCGGAACCAAGCTGGGCTGCGACCGCGCCGAGTGCGGCTCCTGCACGGTGCTCATCGACGACGTGCCCTACTATAGCTGCTCCGTGCTCACCAACACCGTGCGCGGGCGCAAGGTGACCACCATCGAGGGACTTGCCGCGGACAATGGCACGCTGCATCCCGTGCAGCAGGCCGTGCTTGAAGCGCAGGGCTTCCAGTGCGCCTTCTGCATGCCGGGATTCATCATGTCCACCGTTGGGTATTTGAAGGCGCATCCCAATCCCACGCGCGCTGAACTTGCGCACGGCATCAGCGGCAACATCTGCCGCTGTCATGACTACATGAAGATCCTCGACTCGATGATGCTGGGCGCACAGAAGATGAGAACTGGTGCCCCCGCGGACAACCCGGGCCCCCAGAAAGCGACTTTGGCTTTCTGGGGTGGGGATAGATCTACGTCCGTGGGGCTGTGAGGGAGGCTTGAGCGATGGCGGATACAGCGCAAGAGAGCGCAATCAAAGCTGAGCAGCAGAAGCCGCTCCCGTTCGGTGCGGGGCATAAGCTGATTGGTCACGATTACACCACCCCCGACCAGATGGCCAAGGTCATGGGACGGGCAAAGTACGCGGAGGATTTTCGCGCCGAGGGCATGTTGTTTTGCCGGCTGCTGTTGAGCCCCATGCCGCACGCGCGCGTTCGCCACATCGACGCCAGCCGGGCGCTGGCCATGCCGGGTGTCAAGGCGGTGCTTACCGCCGATGACATTCCCGCGCAGGCGGACTTCCTGAATGACAACGGGCAAACCATCAAGGCCAATAAATGGGGCGAGCGGGCGCTGACCAATGAGCCCATGTTCCAGGGCGATCCCATTCTGGCCGTGGCCGCGGTCGACGAACTCACCTGCGCCGAGGCGATCGAAAAGATCGAGGTCGACCTGGAGCCGTTGCCCTTCGTCGTTGATCCCCTTGTCAGCCTGCGCCCCGGCGGGCCAAATCCGCGCGCCACTGGCAACGTCTGGACGCGCGGTTCCACCGGCGAGGAGATTACCGAGCTGAAGTGGACAGAGGATGATTTTGCCGAGTACAAACAGGGACGCTTGCCGATGGGCAAGCCCACCAGTGAGTGGTCTTACGGCGATCTTGATGCCGGCTTCCGCGACGCCGCGCTGGTGCTGGACGAATCCTTCGTCACGCCCGACGTGAGCCACCAGTGCCTGGAGGCGCGTACCGCCATGGCCTACTGGCAAAACGGAAAACTCTATCTGCACACGGGCACGCAGAGCACTTACCAGACCGTGCCGGCCATCGCGCGCTGGATGAATATGCGCACAGACCAGGTGGTGCTGATCAGCGAGTACACCGGCGGAGGCTTCGGCAGCAAGGTCACTGGAACAGTGATCATGATCGTTCCCGCCATCCTGTCGCGCAAGCTGAACGCGCCGGTCATGATGCGCATCAGCCGCGAGGAAGAGCACTTCATCGGGCGCGCAAGGCCAAGCGTTCTGGGCCGCGCGAAGATCGCCTTTGCCAAGGACGGACGGATCATGGCGCTCGATTACTACACCGTCTGCGACAGCGGCGGCTACGAAAACAATGACAACGGCGCCTCCTCGGCACGCATCGTGTCGCTCCTCTATCAGCCGCCGGCCATGCGCTGGCGCGGCGTCTCCGTCATGACCAATACACCAACCCGCAGCGCGCAGAGTGCTCCCGGAGGCTTGCAGGGCATCACCATCATCGAGCCGATCCTGGCCAAGGCGGCGCGCAAGCTGGGCGTCGATCAGGTGGCGCTGCGCCGCGTAAACTCGCCGGAGGGCAAGGCGGAGTACGGTCCGCCAAGCCACGGCAAGCGCCCACACGTGACAAGCTGTTTTCTGCGTCAGGCCCTCGATCAGGGCGCACAGCAGTTCAAGTGGCAGGAGCGATTGGCCAGGCCCAGGCGGATCGGTTCAAAGGCGCGCGGCGTCGGCGTCTCCCTCAGTTGCTACGTCGGTGGCACCATCGGCTTTGACGGCCTCATTGTGATTACGCCCGAGGGGCGCGTGCGCTTCCAGTCCGGAATCGGCAACCTCGGCACAGAAGCCGTGATGGACGTGCATCGCGCCGGCGCCGAAGTGCTCGGCGTGCCGTGGGAGCTTTGCGACGTCGCCTGGGGCGATACCTCGAAGCACCTCCCTTATACCTGCGCCTCGGGCGGCAGCCAGACCACCCATGCCATGACGCGCGCAGCCTATGCCGTCGCCATGGCCACAAAACAAAGGCTGCAGGAGATTGCCGCAAAGTCGCTCGGCGGCAAGCCTGAAGATTACGAAGTCGGCAACGCGCGCGTCTTCCGCAAGGGCGGCGGCGCGGGCATGAGCTTTGCCGAGGCCGCGAAGAAAGCAATCGAAATGGGCGGCATCTACGACGGGCATCAGGCGCCGGACGACGTGCACAAGGCGACGAAAGACGCTGTGACGGCGCTGGCCGGCCAGGGGCTGGTCGTGGCCGCGCGCGACAAGGCTCCACGCGACGGCGACACCTACTCCTATGTGGCGAGCTTCGCCGAAGTTGAAGTGGACCTCGAAACCGGCAAGTACTTCATCACCGATTTCCTCGCTTACGGCGACGTGGGCACGGTGGTGCATCCGCACTCGCTGGGCGGCCAGATGCTGGGCCGCTCCACGCTTGGTATCGCGCACGCCATCGGGCAGAAGTGGGTCTACGATCCTGAATACGGCGCTCCCGTGGCCATGCGCTTTTACCAGAACAAGCCACCGACTATTCTCGACGTGCCTGTGAACATGCAATGGGGCGCCTTGAACATCCCAGATCCGGAGACTCCTGTCGGCGCACGCGGCGTTGGTGAGCCGCCCGTCGGCGGAGGCTGCGCCTCGATTCTGAACGCGTTGAGCGATGCCGTGGGCGACGATATCTTCGAGCGCGCACCCGTCTACGCCGACACGATTCTGACTTCGTACGAAGCCGGAAGGCCCATGCAACATCCACTGATGGCAAGCATTTAAGGAATCAGCGATGAGCGGCTGGTGGATCGTGATACAGACAACTGGAATCCGGCCACCGGCCACTTGCCACGAACCATTTACGACAAACCACTGAACTCGGAGCAAACCATGGCGGTCATACGAGATGTCATGCCGGCCTTTGACCTGTTGCAGCCGGCCTCTGCCGCGGACGCGCAAAAGCTAATGGAGCAGCACGGCGCCGGCGCCTGGGTGATGGCCGGCGGAATGGATAGCCTCGACTGGCTCAAGGACCGCATCAAGAAGCCCAGGGTGCTGGTTGACCTCAGCGGCGTCGACGAACTGAAAGGTGTTCGCGTGACCAGTGATGGCGTCGAAATCGGCGCCACGACCACGCTCACCGAGATCGCGAACCATCCTCAGATTCAGAAGAACTACGGCATCCTCGCGCAGGCTGTCTCGCTCGTTGCCTCGCCGCAGATTCGCAATCAGGGCACGCTCGGCGGCAACGTCTCGCAGGATGTGCGCTGCTGGTACTATCGCAGCGGATGGCCCTGCTATCGCGCCAGCGGAAATCTCTGCTTTGCCGACACGCCCGTCGGCCGCAACCGCGAACACGCCATCTTCGGTGGCAACCGCTGCGTGGCCGTGCACCCGTCGGATTCCGTCCCTGCGCTCATCGTGCTCGATGCGAAGTTCGTCGTCCAGACGCCAAAAGGCGAGCGTGTGATCGATGCTGAAGATTTCTTTGTCGGCCCTGAAGACGACATCACGCACATCAACGTCCTCCAGCCGGGCGACCTGCTCACCGCGATCCGCATCCCTTCCACCTGGGCCGGCGCAAAGTTTTATTTCGAAAAAGTGCGCGACCGCAACGTGTGGGATTTTCCGCTGGTGAACGTCGCCTCGGCGATTAGATTGAGCGGCGGCAACATCGACCAGATCCGCATCGCCGTCAATGCAGTCTCCCCGCGTCCCATGCGCTTGAAGGCCGTGGAAGCCGCGGTGCGCGGCCGCCCGGCCGATCCCGACACGGGCGAGATGGCAGGCAAGCTCGCTGTTCAGGGAGCGGTGCCGCTGCAATTCAACGCTTACAAGATTCCGCTCATGCGCAACCTGGTCAAGCGCGCGATCGCAGGCGTCGCGCAACCGGAGACGAACGGCGCGCTTGCCATGAGCGCTGGCGCACAGGAGGCCACATGCCGCAGTTAATTCAGTGGGCGACAAGTCCGTGGGGCCAGAAGGTTCCGATCCATATCGCCTGGGGCCTGATGTGGATTGCATTGATCGCGGGCCTGAGCTTCATGATCGCGCATTCGCTTTACCTCGCCATTGTCAAACCGGCCAAGCGCTTCGCAGAGCGCAGGGCCGAGGCCGCTGCCGCTGCGGTTCCAGAGCGCGTGCAGCGCCACTCGCTTGCCGCGCGCATGTTCCACTGGATTATGGCGGCGGCCATGCTCACGCTGCTCTTTACGGCGTTTCTGCCCAAGGCCGGCGTTCACTTCAACTGGGTTCTCTATCACTGGATTGCGGGCCTGGTGCTCACGGCGTCGATTCTCTTCCATATCGTCCACGCCACGTTCTTCATGGATTTCTGGTCGATCTGGCCCGATCGGATCGACCGGCGCGATGCCATGAACCGTGTGCGCCGTTTCTTCGGTAAAGCTGCTCCGCCGCCGGCCCGATTCGCGAAGTACCCGCTCGAAAACAAGCTCTACCACGGCGTGATTCTGTTGAGCGGCCTGGCCGTGATCGCCACTGGCCTGTTCATGATGAAGCGCGTGCCAACTGGCATCTTCACGCGCAATCCGTATCTCTTCAGTGATATGACCTGGGGGCTGATGTATGTGCTGCACGGCCTCGCCGGCGTGGGCCTGATCGCGCTCGTCATGGTGCACATTTACATGGGCGTGCGGCCAGAAAAATTCCCCATCACCAAATCGATGATCTTCGGCTGGATGAGCCGCGACTTTTATCTTGAGGAACATGACACCGGGAGATGGGCCGTGAAGGCGCCAGCGGACTCCCAGACAGAGCAGGGTTATGCCGCAAGCGATGGCGACTGAAATTCAGAAGCAGTGCGAAATCATTGAAGATTGCTACGAGTTCACTCTCTCCTTTGCCGCTCGTGGCGTGCCGACAGACGAAGGCAGCGGGTTAAGAGAGCGTTTGATGCGCTCCGTCGAGGCGATACGCAACCTCGCCCGGAATGGCGCCGATGTTCTCCGCGAGGAGCAGCTGGCTCCCGCGGAAAAGTGCGACGCGTTCTTCGCCGTCCTCCGGCGCGACGCCGAATCCGCGCTGGCGGCGATGGATCTGGTTCTCACCTCCCCGGTCATCGGTTCGCAGCTCGTCGACACGCTGAATGCGTCCATCCATCTCCGTGCTCTGCTCGCCGATCTGTTCCTGCTCACCGAGATTCTCGATACACGCAAGCAGTAGCCCTGGTCTCCAGGCTCGATGGCATCCATGATGCGAGCTGGGCAAAGCGATCGGTGGTTCGTGCCATCTCTTGACGTAAATGGCGTGTTTGCCGGGGCGTCCAGCGTATGTATTCCGCAGAGGTTCTCGACCATTTCGAACATCCGCGCAACGCGGGTGTTATCGACGGCGCAGACGCCAGGGCGCGCGTCGAAAATCCCGCCTGCGGAGACGTTCTCGAACTCACCATCAAGCGCGTCGGCGGCCGCATCGCGGAGATTGGCTTTCGCGCCAAAGGTTGCGTAGCCGCAATGGCCTGCGGCTCGGCGCTGACCGAGCTGGTGCGCGGCAAAAGCCTGGTAGAAGCGCGCAAGCTTACGCGCGAAGATCTGCTGCGCGCAGTGGGCGGATTGCCGCCGGCCTCTTCGCACGCCAGCCACCTTGCGATGGATGCGCTCCAAGCCGTCCTGCGCCAGACCGCCCCAGAAGATTGAAGAGATTCGCAGACAGGCCGGCGCCTTGAAGGGGTGCGGCCTGAACCATGCCGCAGGACAGGCAAAAATCAACGCGCTTCAGCCCTTCTTTGGTGTCTCGTCCTGCGCGGTTGCCGCCACTGCCTCATCGCCGGGTTCGCCGCTCTGGAACCAGCTCATATGCGGTACTGCGCGCTTGGAGTGGCGGCGCACCGCAATCAACTCGGCGGCGATGGAGACAGCGATCTCCTCGGGCGTCACGGCGCCGATGTCGAGGCCGACGGGAGAATGCACGCGATTGAAGAGTTCTGGCTTCAGTCCCTCGCGCGTCAGCTCGCGAAAGATCGTAATGACCTTGCGCTTAGAGCCAATCATCCCGATATAGTGTGCTGGAGTTTGCACGGCCCAGCGTAGAACACGCATGTCGTCGCGGTGGCCGCGCGTGGCGATGACGATATACGACGACTCCGTGGGAGCAAGCTCCTTGAACGCTTCGTCGAAGTCGCGCGCCACAATCTGCGCAGCGCCCGGGAACCGCTCGGCGTTGGCGTAGGTGTCGCGGTCATCCGCAACAATGCAGTCGAAACCAAGGTTGCGCGCGGCCTTGAAGAGCTCCAGAGCCACATGCCCCGCTCCGAAGATGTAAAGCAGCGACGTGGGCAGCACCGGCTCAATGAAGATCTCCAGCGTGCCGCCGCAGACCAGCCCCGTGTCGTCTTTTGGGTTCTGGTTCAGATCGAATCGAACCGTGCGCGGCTTTTCCTGCGTCATCACCTCGCGCGCCGCCTGCCAGACCTCAGCCTCCACGCAGCCTCCACCAATGGTGCCGGAGATGGATCCATCGTCGCGGACCAGCATCTTGGCGCTTTGAAACGAAGGAATCGACCCGCGTGAGTTCACAATGGTAGCCACCGCGCCGCGCCGGCCCTCGCGCTGCAGCTTCACGATCTCTTCGTAGATGTTCATCAACTCCGATTATTGAAGCGTGAGGAAATGAAGTCAAACCGGTAATGGAAAGTGCGAGAGCGGGGAAGCAGCAGAATGAGAAAGCAGGAAAGTGCGCAGTCAGAGGCGGCTCGCGCCCGGAGCGTGCTGCTCGCCGATCAGGCGATCGAGAAGAACTGCGAGCGTTTCCCCAGTGCGGAGCAGAATGAACGCTTCGAGCCTCGAATCCCAGTCGAGCTTGAAACTGGTCGAGAGCGCGGAGATCCAGATCTGCCGCGCCGGCGTGTTGGGCGTAATGACGAATCGTGCGCCAGGATCCTCAAAGAGGACGTTGAGAACGCCGCCCTGCTCTTCGACCTCGAAGTCCGCCTGCCCGTCTTCCTCGCGCGCAATCAGTTGCCGCTTGAGGTCGTCGAGCGCCGCTTCTGCCGCGCGCCGAAAATCCTGCTCGTTTTGCATGGAGACAGTGTAGCAAGGCAATCCCGTGAAGGGCTGCCAGGAAGTTTGGGACTGTCAGCAGTCAGCTTTCAGTTTGCAGGTCGCAGTTAGTCGTTCAAAGCTTGCCCTTGCCTCTCGCGGTCTGAAGTTCAGTGGTGCTGTGGGCTGGTTTCGGCGGCCATTCTTTATCGAAATCACGCAAAAGGGAGCGGGAAGGTTAAAGATTTGCCTCTCTCTGCCGATAGATTTCTGCAGAAACTGAGAGGCGAAGATGGGGATTGCTCCCATTCCCGGAATTCGTGCATTGCCCTCGTCCAAAGCGGCGCAGTCTGATTTCCGCCTGCCGGAAGTCTTCGATATCGAAGGTTCGGCACGGTCAGGAGATGACCAGGGGCAACGCAATGGCAGAAAAGCCGCCGGCGCGGAAGAGAACGAGCTGGACGATCTCATGCTGGATGCGGAGAACGGCGAAGAGCAAGAGGAATCGTCGGGCCACGTTGATTTTTTCGCGTAGAGCGGCGTGGGCGAAGTCTGCGGTGCTGGTGCCTCGGTGGTCACCTTGAAAGCGGCGGACCTGGAACGAAATCTTGCCTCGGCAATGTGCTTGCCGGCCATTCCCCGTCGATCTGCAACAACGTCAATACTCCGCCAAAACAAAAGGTGCTGCCGGCGAACCAGCAGCACCATGGTTAGAAGAAACAAGGTTGATATCTACCAGCTGATGCGGCCGGAGACCTGCACCTCACGGGGTTGGTACCCGGCTCCCATCTTCGTGATCGTGCAGAAGTTCGCTTCCGAGCCCTTGGTTACGTTGCAGCTCGGTACGCCGTACGTCGCATGGTTGGCGATATTCGACATATCGGCCTCAAGCGCCAGCTTCCACTCCCGATAAATCGGGAAGGTGCGTTTCAGTGCCATGTCCACGTCTATGGCCCTCTGGCCGAACATGTTCAGCGGCGCCACACGGCTTGTATTACCGGGGACGTAGTCGACCGGACCGCCGCCGACGTTGATCGCCTGGCCGTCCGTCGTGCCGTAGGCATCGGTCTTCGAGCCAATCGGATTGCCGGCCTGGTTCACGGTAAAGGCATTCGGGTTGACGTAGTTGACAGTGCCGATATAGTTGGCGCTGCTGCTGTTAAAGCTGACGGGTTGTCCGCTGGCCGTCTTGCCGATCTTGTACTGGCGTCCGGCCTGTCCTTGCACGAGGTTCGGCATGCACTGACCCAGGATGCCAGAGCCGCCGCAACCGCTGGCGGTGACGACAAGCGGCAGTCCGGAACGAGCCGTGCCGATACCGGAAACCATCCAGTCGCTGGTGATGGCGCGGTAAAGCAGGTTCTCGCCGAACATGTGTCCTTTGCCGAGCGGCAACTGGTAAACGGCCGTGACTGTCAGGCTCTGTGGCTGATCCGCCGCCGAAAGCCCGCGGTCCAGACGCGGATTGTCGTAGGTACGGAAGCTGCCCAGGTCGTCGATCGACTTCGACCAGGTGTAAGCCACCATCCAGTTCAAGCCATGCGACGGCCGCTGCCGTGCGACGAGTTGCAATGCGTTGTAGTTCTCATTGCCAACGAAGCTGGTGGCTGAACCCACTCCAGCAAACTGCGGGAAGGGCGTGAAATACCCGGATACCGCGTTGTTGGTGTAGTAGCTCTGTCCAGAGGCAGCGCTATATGGGTTCTGCGGCGTGAAGCCAAAACCCTGCGCCTGGGCGATGGCGGTAGGAGCAACCAGCACCTTTTGCGTCAGCAGCGTGTATTGGCAGTCGGCGCCTGTGCAGGCCTGGTA
>JAJYFA010000027.1 GCA_021790995.1 Acidobacteriota bacterium | reverse complement strand
GCCCTGCTGCGATCCCGCACCGAGATAGTAAAGGTGCTCGCTCGCGCACTTGGGGCACTTCGCCGGCACCGTCCGCTTGTATCCGCAATAGTGGCACTCCAGCCGCTGCCCCACCCGAGCTTCTCCCAAGTCGTCCGTCGACGCCTTGTGATGCGTCAGAGCAATGGCGCAGTTCTCGCACTCCAGCTTTTCCCCGCAGGCCCTGCACATCACAGCAAACGAGTAGCCCCGCCGGTTCAGCAGAATCAGCGCCTGCTCGCCGCGATCGAGCGCGGCCTTCGTCTGTTCGATCAATGACCGCGAAAATAACTGATCCTTGCCCGTCTCCTGGAACTCGCGCCGCATGTCCACGAGCTCGACCTCCGGCAGCGGCCGATTCATCACACGGTCGCGGAGCTCGATCCGTGTGTACTTGCCACGCTCGGCATTCTGCCAGCTCTCAAGCGACGGGGTGGCCGAGCCCATCACCACCACCGCTCCGGCAAGCTTGGCGCGCATCACGGCCACGTCGCGCGCGTTGTAGCGCGGCGTCTCCTCCTGTTTGTAGCTCTGGTCGTGCTCCTCGTCGACCAGGATCAGCCCCAGATTCGGCGCCGCGCAGAAAATCGCCGATCGCGTTCCCACCACAATCGGCGCCTCGCCGCGGCGAATCCGCCGCCATTGTTCGCTGCGCTCCTCGGGCGTAAGGGCCGAGTGCAGCAGCGCCACCTTCCGCCCAAACGCAGCATCCAGCAGCCCCGCCGTCTGCGGTGTCAGCCCAATCTCCGGCACCAGCAGAATGGCCGACATGCCCTGGTCCAGCGCCTTCCGCATCGCCGCGAGATACACAGCCGTCTTCCCTGATCCCGTCACCCCATAGAGCAGAAAAGGCTGAAACGTTCCCAGCGCAGAGCCGATCGTCTCCAGCGCGCCCTTCTGCGCCGCATTCAGAGCAAACGGCGCCGCTGCCGGCGTCAATCCTCCCAGGCGGAACTCTTCGGGCCGCTCGTCAATTCGCACCAGCCCGCGCCGGACCAGCGTTTGCAGGGTCGACGAAGGCAGCCCGCGCTGCCGCAACTCCGCCAGCCGCACCTCCCCGCCGCGTGACGCAAGCTCCGCCAGAAGCGCCTGCTGCTTTTCGGTCAGTCTGGGCAGGCGCGCATCGGGAATCAGCACAGCAAATCGCTCTATCCGCCGCGCATCGCGTTCGGCTGCCGCGGTCTCGCGCGCAATCCACTTCTTGCGCAGCATCGCAGCCAGCGCAGGCAACGAGGCAGCCGTGGCCGTCCGCAGCGTGGATACCTTCACCGGCTCGCCAGCAGCCAGCCGCTCCAGCACCCGCCGCTCCATGTCCTGCCCCTCGCGCGAAAGCTTGCTCCTCCGCCGGCCCACCACATGCCCCTGCGTCAGACCGCTGAAGCCCCGTTCCCGTGCGCCATCCTTTTCGCTTTCTTTGCGAAAAGGACGGGAACCCTCACCGTTCGCATCTTCCTCCACTACCGAAGCCAGCACATCCCGTCCTAAATCTGTAATCCGGTAGTAAACCGTCCGCCGCACCTCGGCCGTCAGCGGCAGCATGGCTCGCAGCACCTCGCCCGGCGGCGCCAGATAGTACTGCGCAGCCCACTCGCCCAGTTCCAGCAGGTGCTCGCTCAGGAGCGGCTCCTCGTCGAGAACGGCTTCCAGAAACCGCACCGTGAAATCCGGCGCAGCCTTGTCCTCCGTCGACGTCACCACGCCGATCAGCTTCTCGTTGCGAAAGGGCACAATCACCCGCGCCCCGCGCCGCGGCGACTGCCCCGGCCGCACGCCGTAAGTAAAGGTGTGGTCCAGCGGCACCGGCAGCGCGACTTCGCAATAGGAGGCCATGGGAGACAGAATTCAGTGTAGGGGATGGAGCTGCCGACCAGCAGAACCAGCCGAAATCTACTTCAGAATCAACGGTTCGGCTCACTCAGCCGTTCTGCAGCATCTTTATCCCGCTCATCCGTCCGCTACACCTCGCACCGCTTCATTCAGTAAAATGCACTCTAATGAGATCAATGGCCGCTACCTCTACCGTCCCCATACCGAAGATCCCCAAACGTTCCGCATCGTTCCCCGTCACGCTCTCCATCGACATCGGCGGCTCCGGCATCAAAGCCATGCTACTGAGCACGCGCGGCAAGCCCATCAGCCCTCGCGAGCGCATCCTCACGCCTGCAGTCGCCACGCCTCTGGCGGTCTTGCGCGTCCTCGATGAGATGCGCGCCCGCCTGCCCGGCTTCGATCGCGTTTCGGTCGGATTTCCCGGCGTTACCAAGCGCGGCATCACATTCATCGCCATGAACCTGCATCCAAAGTGGGCCAACTTCCCTCTCCAACGCGAACTCGAAAAGCGATGGAAGAAGCCGGTCCGCGTAGCCAACGACGCATCGGTGCAGGGTTACGGAGCCATCAAAGGGCACGGTGTGGAACTGATCCTCACCCTCGGCACCGGCATTGGCTCGGCGCTCTTTACCGACGGCAAGCTGTGTCCCGGGCTCGAATTCGGCCACCATCCCTGGCGCCGAAAAACCTACGAGGATTACCTGGGCAAGAAGGCGCTCGCCCACTACGGCAAGCGGCTCTGGAACAAATATCTCCAGGAAGCCATCGCACAAACCGCCGCTACCTTCAACTGGGACCACCTCTACCTCGGCGGCGGCCACACAAGTAAAATCAACTTCAAGCTGCCGAAAAACGTCTCCATCGTCTCCAATGACCAGGGCATCTACGGCGGCGTAGCGTTGTGGCGGGAATGAACATGCAGCTTTGCGCACAGACAATTACGCGCAAGCATTCAAATACTTATCTAAGGATCAAAGTGAAGCAATTGCGCGCAGCGTGACCGTTCCCTCACCCCCGCTTAGGCACCTTCAGCCCTAGTTCCTTCATCGCAATCTGCAGATCCGCCCACGCTTCCTTCTTCTGTCGCGGGTCACGCAGCAGAAACGCCGGGTGATACGTCACGATCAGGCTCGTGCCGCGAAAGGCGTGCACGCGGCCGCGCAATCCAGCCAGTGGCTGCCGCGCGCCCAGGAGATACGTGGCTGCGGTCGCGCCCAGCGCCACCAGCACCTGCGGCCGCACCACATCGATTTGCCGAAACAGAAACGGCGAGCAGGTATTGGCCTCATCTGGTTCCGGCGCGCGGTTGCCCGGCGGACGGCACTTGACCACATTGGCGATGTAGCACTCCTCGCGCTTGAGGCCCATCGCGGCGATCATATTGTTCAGCAGTTGCCCGGCGCGGCCCACAAACGGCAGCCCCTGCGCGTCCTCGTCGGCGCCCGGCCCTTCGCCCACAAACATCAGCCGCGCCGTGGGCGCGCCGTCGCCAAACACCAGCTTGTTACGCCCCTTGTGCAACGCGCAGCGCGTGCAATCACCGATCTCGTCGCGAATCGCCTGCAAGGCCGCGGCGCGCTCCCCGGCCGGAACAACAGCGCCTATCTCCGGCGCGTGAAAAACTCTACGAGTCTTGATAGTGGGTTCCTCTCCGAAATGATTTGGCTCCTGCGCCGGCATCTCAGCCGCAGTTCGCGTCGCTGCCGCCTGCGCGGACGCTGGCTTCGCCGCCACCACCGCAGGCGCGACCGCAGCCTCCAAGGCCACGTCGCTTACCGCAACCGGCTCCACATCCCTGTGATAGAAATCTGTCAGCGCCAGGTCGCGATAAAAGCGCAGGCGCTCTGCCAGCGCCTCACGAGCGGCAGAATCGATCAGACGCGGCATACGCTACTCCACGATAATCTGCCGGCGTGCGCCGCCTGCCGGAAGGCTCTCGCTCCGCACGCGCTCCTGCGCGAAGTGTGTCTCCTGCTCCACATCGAACTCAACCACCAGAGGCCGTGGCCGGCGCAGGATCAGAATCTCGTCCAGAATGCGATCCGCCAACTGACGCTTCGGCATCTCGGGCAGTTCCAGGGCCGTGGAGCGCGTCAGGAATGTCGCTGCGTTGGTATCAGCGTCAATTCCCACACCCTCCTGGGCCACATCGTTCACCACAATCGCGTCCGCGCCCTTCGAGAGCAGCTTGGCGCGACCGTTTTCCATGCGATTTTCCGTCTCTGCGGCAAAGCCCACAATGAGCTGCCCAGGCCGCCGCCGCCGCACCACCTCGGCCAGAATGTCCTCAGTTGGCGCCAACTCCAGCATCAACGGCCCGGTGCGCTTGAGCTTCCGCGCGGAAACCGCCACCGGCCGGTAATCGGCCACCGCCGCGGCCTTGATCACAAGCGTAGCCTCGTTCATGCGCTCCAGAACCGCGCCACGCATCTCATCCGCCGTTGTCACCTTCATCAGCTCGCAATGCGGCGGCGCGTGCAGCGCCGAGGGTCCGCTGACGAGAATCACCTTCGCTCCCCGGCAGCGCGCGGCCTCGGCCAGCGCATAGCCCATCTTGCCGCTCGAACGGTTCCCGATGAATCGCACCGGATCGAGCGCCTCGCGTGTGCCGCCTGCGGTAACCAGCACCACTTCGCCCCGCAGATCGTGCCGCCGCCCGAGCGTTCTCATCACCGCATCGGCGATCGTCTCCGGCTCCGCCATGCGCCCCGCGCCCACCATGCCGCAGGCCAGATCGCCCGTCCCTGGCTCGATGATTCCCACGCCGCGCTGGCGCAAAATCTCAAGGTTCGCCTGCGTCGCCGCGTGATTCCACATGTTTACATTCATCGCCGGAGCGACAAGGACCGGCGCTGTGGTGGCCAGATACATTGTGGCCAGGAAATCGTCTGCAATGCCGTGCGCAAACCTGGCCAGGGTGTTGGCCGTGGCTGGAGCCACAACGAGCGCGTCGCACCATTGCGCCTCGGCAATATGGTCAATGCCGTTTTGCTCGGCAGCGCCCTCGCCCGCGTCCGATTCGCTCCACAGGCTGGTAATCACCTTGTGTCCCGTGAGCGCGGCGAAGGTCAGCGGCTGCACAAACCTCTGCGCTGCATCCGTCATCACCACATGCACTTCCACCGATTGCCGCTGCAGAGCGCGCACCAGTTCCGCCGCCTTGTACGCGGCAATTCCCCCCGACACGCCGACGGTGACTCTCATAGCTTCATTGTAGAGGAGGTTTCAGGTGTCAGGCTCCGCTCCGGCGATGCATTGTCTAATCTGCCGACGCGCCCCACTCGACGGCGAGTGAAGAAGCTGCGGACATTCAACGAGATGCCGCCCACTGACACCTGACCACTGGCACCTGAAACCTGTTTTCAGCTCAGCAGGATCGGAATCGCCGGACCTTCCACCAGCGGTTTGACCACTTCGGCATCCGCCTTCTTCACGTAGGCGATCTTCCCTGCGTCAATCTCATCCTGCGCAATCCGGCATACCTTGTTTGATCGAGCCGGAACAAGCGCATGCGAGCCGTTCTGCAGTTGCCGTGCGCGGCGGGCCGCCACCAGCACCTTGCGGTAGTTCGAATCGAAATTGGTCTCAATCGTCATCGGACTCTGCTCCAAAGAGAAGCTGTTGCTGGTCGGGGCTTCCATCAATGCCAAAGGCCTCCAGCACAGGTTTGAGCCGCTCCTGGGAATTCGAGAGCAAACAGGCCGCGGCTACCTCCAACGTCCGACGGGAACGGTAAGCAATAGGCTCTCCATTGCGATAGTAGCGTTCTGCCAGCACAATGGCTTCCAGTTGAGCGACCGTCCGGTCGAGAACGTCGTTGATGAGAATATAGCTGTACTCGCGATATTTCTCAATCTCGTGGCTGGCCTCGCTCAGACGGCGATACAGCTCACCTTCATTCATCACGCCTTCTGCGCGGCTTCGGTTGCGCAGCCGTGTGCGCAGAACCTTTGGATTCGGCGGCACAACAAAGATGCTCACCGCCTCCGGCATCTTGGCCCGCACCTGCGCCGCGCCCTGCACGTCGATGTCGAGCATCAAGTCGTGGCCCGCGGCCAGAGCCTCGTCGAGCGACTGGCGCGATGTCCCGTACATCTTGCCGAAAACCTCCGCGTGCTCCAGAAACATTCCCGCATCCACCATGCGCAGGAACTCCTCGCGCGCCGTGAAGTGGTACTCGCGCCCATCTTCTTCCGACCCGCGCGGCGCGCGCGTCGTCCACGAGATGGCAAAATCGATGCCGCTCACCTGCTTGCGCAGCTCAGCCACCAGCGTGCTCTTGCCGGATCCAGACGGCGCCGAAATGATGAATAGTATGCCTGCCAAAGTCCTGTCGATGCCTCTCCGTCCGGTGGTTGGTGATCAGTGATAAGTGGTCAGTGATCAGTGGTCAGTGAACAGGTCTGATCTGCCGGCCACCAGGTGGTCATTTCCTAGTCCCTAGTCCCTAGCCCCCGTCCTACTCCACATTCTGCACCTGTTCGCGCGCTTTTTCGATCTCCGCCTTCATGGACAGTCCCAGTTCGGTAATCCGCGTTCCCTTCCCGCTCACGCCACCCGTCTTCGAGAGCAGCGTATTGGCCTCGCGGTTCATCTCCTGCAGCAGGAAGTCGAGCTTCTTGCCGGCTTCGCCGCCGGCGCCGAGCAGTTCGCGGAAGTGCTCAATGTGCGCCCCCATGCGCGCCAGTTCCTCGCTGATATCGCTGCGCTCCACCAGCACCGCTACTTCCTCAAGCACCCGCTGCTGGTTGAACTCCGGCCCCACAACCGCCGCCAGCCGCTGCGACAGCCGCTCGCGGTATCGATCTTCAATCTCTCCCCGAAGCTCCGCCACACTGGCCGTCGCCGCCGCCAGCCGGTCCAGCGTTCCGTGCAGAATCGCCGCCAGCGATTCGCCTTCACGAGCGCGCATCGCCTTCAACTGCGCCAGCAGCGGACCCACCTGCTCAACAACGCTGGCCGCCAGCGCAGCCGTCTCTTCTTCACGGCGATCTTCTCCCTGGAGAGCTCCCGGCAACCGCAGCGCCGCATTCAGGTCGGGTTCGCCTGCGATCCCGTGCTCGCGCTGCGCCGCGTCAAATGCGGCGATATAGCCCGCAATCAGCTCACGATTGTATCCCGCCCGCGCCTGCGCGTTGCGATCCACTGCAAGCACCAGATCCACGTGACCGCGGATCAGATTCTCCTTCAGTACGCGCCGCAGTTCCATCTCCACGGCATCCATTCCGGGTGGCAGCCTGAACTGGAGATCGAGAAACCGATGGTTGACGCTCTTTACCGTAAGTGTGTAACTGAGCTGCTCCTCGCCGTTCACCGCCACGCGGGCCTGCACGCGCGCAAATCCCGTCATCGAAGAAATAGCCATACTTACTCCTGCGCCCAGCCGTTTCCGCCTTCGGGCATGTCGATAAACTGCAATTGGTAAAGTTTTTGATACGTTGGCGACGTCGTCAGCAGTTCCTCGTGCGGTCCGATCGCCGTAATTCGCCCTGACTCCAGCACCGCAATCCGACTGGCGCGCCGGATCGTCGAAAGCCGGTGCGCGATCACCAGCACCGTGCGATTCTGCATCAGATTGGCCAGCGCCGCCTGCACCAGCGATTCGCTCTCGGCATCCAGCGCCGAGGTCGCCTCGTCGAGAATCAGCAGCGGCGCATCCTTCAGAATCGCGCGCGCAATCGCAATCCGCTGCCGCTCGCCACCCGAAAGACGAAAGCCTTTCTCGCCGATCACCGTGTCGTAGCCCTGAGGCATCTGCATGATAAAGTCGTGCGCCAGCGCGTTGCGCGCCGCCTGTTCCACCAGCGTCCGTTTGGCGTCCGGCTGGCCGTAGGCGATGTTGTGATGCACCGTGTCGTTAAATAGAATCGTCTCCTGCGTCACCTGCGCCACCTGCCGCCGCAACGAAGCCAGCGTCACCTCGCGCAAATCGCGCCCATCGATCAGAATCCGTCCCGACGTCACATCGAAGAAGCGCGGGATCAGGTTCACCAGTGTTGACTTGCCCGCCCCGCTCGGCCCGACCACCGCAAGCACTTCCCCGGCATTCACCTCGAGATCCACGTTGTGCAAAATCTGGTGCTCGCCCTCCTCGGTCGAATAGGAGAATCCCACGTCTTCAAACTTGATGGACTTATGAAAGTGACCAAACGCTGCCGCATGCGGCCGTTCCTTGACGTCGTCTTCTGCATCAAAAAAATTGAAGATCGATGCCGAGGCGCCCAAAGCCGCCTGAAAGCTGTTGTAGAAGTACGCAAACCGCCGCAGCGGATCGTAGAGCTTGAAGAGCAGGAAAAGAAAGGCGCCAAAGACGCCCATCGTCATGTGGCCGTGCAGGATGGCATTTCGACCTACCCAGAGCATTGCCGCCATGGCAACCGCGCCTGCCGTGTCCATCAGCGGTGAACTGATCGACTGCACCCGCACGCTGCGCAGGTTGGCGCGAAACAACCGCCTGGCCGCGTTCTTGAAGCGCAGAATCTCCCACAGCTCCGTATTGAATGCCTTCACAATGCGGTTGCCCGTCACGGTTTCGTGCAGAATGTTCTGCACCTCGGCCAACTTGTCCTGGCCGGTGCGCGTGCGCTTGCGCACCTCGCGTCCGATCTTGCGCACTGAGGCAACAATCACCGGAATAAACAGGATCAGCACCCAGCTCAGATCCCCGCCGAGCCGGATGACAAGCGTCAGCGACACCGCAAAGGTAAAGAACTGCTGCAGAAATTCGCCCAGCACCGAACTCAACGAAATCTGCACCCGGTCCACGTCGTTGATCAGCGTGGAAAGGATGGTCCCCGTCGGGTGCTGGTGAAAGAAACTCAGCGAGCGGCGCATCGTGGTTTCATAAAGATGGTTGCGCAGGTCCGTAATCGTTCCAAAGCTCGCGTAATTCACCAGGTAGTTCCCGGCGTAGTCGCAGAGTCCTTTCAGAACCGTAGCCACAACCAGGGCAAAAGCCACCACGGTCCAGGCGTTGTGCAGGTGGAGAAAGTGCGGAACCAGATTGCGCAGATCGAGGTGCCACCGCGAATTAGGAAGGCCAAGAAGTATCGGCCCCTCGGGCGCATTCGGCGCCAGGACCCGGTCGAAGATTGGCTGCAGCAGCAGGACGCGAAAGGCATCCAGCATTCCCACCAGCGCCGACAGCACCACGCCCGGAAGCCACTCCAGAATGTAAGGCAGCCCATAGCGCACCAGGCGTAAAAAATTCTTCATGCCGCTCGGCCCGTCCTGCACGCGGCATGGCGCCGCGAAGACCCTGTCTTGCGCGCACATTCAGTGCGAAAGTCCATCCCCGTATTGTATCCGCCTCGCCCTCGCGCAAGCCTGTTGCTATGATGGCAGAGTGCTCCCGCCCGCGCGCCATAACTCCCTCCGCACGGTCTTCCTCGACCGCGACGGCATCCTCAACGAAAAGATGCCCGAGGGCCAATACGTCACACGATGGGAAGAGTTCCACGTTCTACCCGGCGTTCCGGAAGCCTTGCGCCGGCTCAACGAGGCCGGCCTGCGCGTCGTCGTCGTCTCTAACCAGCGCGGCATCGCCCGCAGCCTCTCGACCGCAGCCGACGTAGACTCGATTCACGCTAAGTTCGCGCAGCTTCTCGCCCGCTCCGGCGCGCGCATCGACGCTTTTTTTATCTGCCCGCACGACAAGAACCAGTGCGACTGCCGCAAACCGCTTCCTGGCCTCTTTCACCAGGCCGTCGCACGCTTTCCCGATATCGCCGGGGCAACCAGCATCATGATCGGCGACTCGCTCTCCGACATCGAATTCGGCCGCCGCCTCGGCATGGAGACCATCTTCGTCGAGGGCAACACCCAACATATCGCCCCCGGCGCCGAAGAGGCCGCAAAGCTGGCCAATCTGCGCCGCGCCTCGCTCGCCGAGGCCGTGGATGCGCTATTGACCGAGCAATGAGAACATCAAACGACGATCAATACCGCTTCAGATCCACAATCGCCTTGAGCACCGTCTCCGGCTGCGGCAGAATCGCGTCTTCGAGCTTCGGCTGGTAGGCGACAAACGTGTCCATCGCGCCAATGCGCCGCACCGGAGCGTCCAGATCGTCGAAGAGTTCATCGGCGATGCGCGCCGCAAGTTCCGCGCCGTAGCCCCAACTCAGCATGTCCTCGTGCGCCACAATCACGCGGTTCGTCTTGCGCACTGAAGTCGCAATCGCCTCCCAGTCGTAGGGATTGAGCGTGCGCAGGTCGAGAATCTCCACATCGATTCCGTGCTGCCGCTCGGCCTGCTGCGCAGCCTGGAGAGCGCGCGGCACCAGCGCGCCGTAGGTCACGAGCGTGATATGCGCTCCCGGCCGTACAATCTTCGCCTTGCCGAACGGAATGGCAAAATCCGGCCCCGGATAAGCCGCCCGCCCATACGTCTCGCGGTAGAGCCGCTTATGTTCGAGAAACAGCACCGGATCGTCGCAACGGATCGCCGTGCGCAGCAGCCCATTGGCGTCGAGCGCGTTCGATGGAAATACCACGCGCAACCCCGGAATGTGCGTGAAGAGGCTCTCGCCCGATTGCGAGTGATAAATCGACCCGCCGGTCAGGTAGCCGCCAATCGGCACGCGGATCACCGCCGGCGCGTCCCAGGTTCCGTTCGAGCGCCACCGCAATAAAGACAACTCGTTGCGAATCTGATGCATAGCTGGCCAAATGTAATCGAAAAATTGAACCTCTACCACCGGCTTCATGCCGCGCAAAGCATAACCCACGGCACGGCCCACAATATTGGCCTCGGCCAGCGGCGAGTTGAAGACGCGCTCGGCGCCAAACTCGGCCTGCAAGCCGGCGGTCAGCTTAAAGACGCCGCCCTTGCCCTTCACCTCGCTCAGTGCTTCCTTGCGGCTGGCGTCGGCCACGTCTTCGCCAAAGATCACAATGCGCTCATCGCGCCGCATCTCGTCACGCAGGCAACGATTGATCAGGTCTGCCATGGTGTGCGCTGCGGTCTTATTGCCGTCCTCTGCCGCCGCCGATTCCGCCTGCTCCGTGGCAAAGGCCGCGCGCCGCGCATCGAGGTTCTCCGAGTAGACGTGTTTCGGAATGCTCTCAATAGTCGGCAACTCCGCCTGCAATGCGCGTTCCGCCGCCTCGGCAACTTCCTGCTCCGCGCCGCGTTCCAGCTCGTCCACCTCCGCGGCCGTCAGAACTCCATCCCCAATCAACCGCGCGCGCATCCGCGCAATGGGATCGTTCAGGGCCGCAGCCTGGCGCTCGGCCGCCGGGCGATAAAGCCTGTCGTCGTCTGAAAGCGAATGCGAATAGAGCCGCACGCAATGCCCGTGCACCAGCGCCGGCCCAAGCCCGGCGCGGCAATGCGCCGCCGCCTCCTCGAACGCGCGCAGGCTGGCCAGCGGATCGTTTCCATCGATCTCGGCAAAATGGAAGTTGGGGAAGTTCGCCACCAGCCGCGAAATGTTTCCGCCCGGCGTATTCACCTCCACCGGAACGCTGATCGCATACCCGTTATCTTCCACGCAGAAGATCACCGGCAGCTTCTGGTTCGATGCCGTATTCAGCGCCTCCCAGAACTCACCCTGCGAAGTGGAGCCTTCGCCCAGGCAGGTGAGAGCCACTTCGTCGCCGCGAAACTCCACGTCGCGGAACTCGCGGTAGTCGCCGGGAGCCTTCACGGCTGCTTCGGGGTGACGGCTGAAGTAACGGCCGGCCTCGGCGCAGCCCACGGCGTGCAACAGTTGCGTCGCCGTCGAAGAGGAGCCATTGACAATGTGCAGTGAGCGGCTGCTCCAGTGGGTTGGCATCTGCCGCCCACCGCTGGCCGGATCGTCGGCCGCGCCCACAGCCTGCAGCATCATGTCGTAAGGGGTGACGCCCAGCGCCAGGCAGAGCGCGCGATCCCGATAGTACGGGAAGAACCAGTCGTAGCCTGGCCGCAACGCCATCCCCGCGCCCACCTGCAGCGCTTCGTGTCCGGCGCCAGAAATCTGAAAGAAAATCTTCTGCTGGCGCTTGAGAAGAATCTCGCGATCGTCTACCGCGCGGGAGAGAAACATCAGCCGGTAGATATTCACCAAAGTTTGTGCGGTCGGCTCATCCGAGGCGCGAACCACCTCTGCTCGATGAGCTCTGGAAATAGCCACTTCCATTCCGGTCGACCCCCGAACCGTTTCCGGATTTCTGCCTAATCGATTGTACCAACGCCCAAGAGGAGATCGCAGGCCGAGTGTTTCAAAAACGCACTCCCAGGAAAAGACATCAAACTATTGATTAGGGAACCCAACCGGCGGCGGCGGCAAGATCGGCGTTGACTCAGCCACGCCATTCACCATCTTTTGCCGCACGCTGCGCGCCAGTTTCTCGATCTCGGCGATCTTGTGCAACTCCGCCGGCGTCAATCTTCCGGTGTTCGCCCTGGCGACCTCTTCGTTCAACTCTCTAGCCAGCTTTAGCAGCCTGCCGGCATCGGCAACCATACGCTTTTGCCGCTCAATATTCAACGCGCGCAACCGTCTCTCCGCCATCAAGGGATCCAAATTGCCAACCGGCATCGTACTCAGATTCTGGTGCGATTGAAAAGGGATAACATTACTGTTGCTCTGCCCCGGTTGGACGTTTCCTCCCGGAGACTGCGAAAGGCCCGTCGCCGCGCACTCCAGCGCCAGCAGTACCGCCAATAACACCCAGGCCCACAAGTCCATGCGCACGCATCGATTTCCGCCATCCCAGAATCTGTTCCGCGCCTTCTCCATGGTGAACCGTCCCGGCCGCAACGCGGGCGGCCTCAGCTCTTCGGGTTTCCAGTTCTTACCTTGTGCGCCAGATGCTCAATCTCGCTGGCCTTGCGAACCACTATCACGGAAAGCTGGTCCTTGGTACTTTTGTCGACCGCCGCTTTCAGACCGGTCGCCAGCTTCAGCAGATCGGCGCATTCCCGCCCAATCTCCTGCCTGCTTATGGCCTCCGAGGTCATCGCTGCTTGCGCCTCTTGGCCTGTGCCGGCGCCAGCGGCTGGCGTGCTGGCGGTCTTCTCTTGAACTGGAATTGTTGGATTCGCCGTTACACTTGCGTGCCCGCCGTGCGGACCGCCGGCTGCCGTAGCTACCAGCAGCGCGCAAGATGCCATGGCACACAACCTGCTACATCGCCCCCAAAACCGCTTGTCAGGCTTCGCCGCACCCGCACAACTCCCGATTTGCCGTGACCTCGCCATAGGAAATCAGATGCGCCACGCAGGCACGCATCCCCGCCTTTCCTGCGCTCAGTCTAGTCTAGAGAGAGGAGCTTTGGCATGTCTCTTTTTCCAATGCGCGCTGTCTGCGTCCTGACGATGCGCTGGGTTCTCTTTCAACAAGGTCACTTCCTGGGCAAGGTGCTCAACGAATGGATTGACGACAGTCAGGAGTTTCTCCACACCGAATTGCCCAAGCTGATTGTCATTGCCTTCATCGCCTTGATCCTCAGCCGTTTCTTGCGTCTGCTCACCGCTCACATGAACCGCGTGGCTCAGGCGAGCGGGGCCGGACCCGCTCGCCTGGCTGAGGTCAAGACCATGGCCGGAGTCATCCGCGCCACTGGTTTAGCGATCATCACTGTGATCGCGGCCTTCATGTCGCTCAGCGCCATCGGCTTCAACCTTGCTCCGCTTCTGGCCTCGGCGGGCATCGCGGGGATTGCCATCGGCCTTGCCGCTCAAACCATCGTCAAGGACATGCTCAACGGCTTCCTCATTCTGATCGAAGGCCAGTTCAGTGTCGGTGACACGGTGCGCATCGCCGGTGTTTCCGGTGTTGTTGAGGCATTGACGCTTCGCCGCACTACGGTGCGTGGCTTCGAGGGCACGCTCTACGTCATTCCCAACTCCCAGATCACAACCGTCGCCAACCTGAACGCGGGATTCTCCGTCGCCACCGTAAATGTGAGCGTGGACTTCTCCGCCAACCCCGACGCGGTAACCAAACTCCTTCAACAAATCGCCATGGAAGTGTGCGCAAGCGAAACGTTCCGCGACGCAATTCTCCAGGACCCGCAGGTCTTGGGTTTGGACTCGGTCAAGGGCTCGGAGATGATCTTTCCCGTCGTCTTCAAGACGCGCGCCAATCAGCAGTACGCGCCTGTGCGCGAATTCCAGCGCCGCGTGCGAATCGCGCTCGAAGAGAACAATCTGCTCCCGGGCAACCCATATCGCGTCTATCAGCCGCATGGCGATGCAGAAGCGGCAAACGCGCCGCGCAGTGCTGAGCCGACATTAGCTCAGGCGCACGATCCCACAACGATCAAGCCCGTCGAGAGCAACCCATTTACCGGCAGTTGAGACTGTACCACCGCTGAAACGCCTCTACGCACCCTCTTCCAGAGCCCTCAGCAACTTTTCTCCGTCCACAATGGGCGGCAGACACGTACGGCCGCGGCAAACCATCGCCCGTGCAGCCGGCGTTCCCGCCGACGGCTTTTCGTCCGCGAGGCGCAAGGCATCGGCTCCGCCCGGCGGCGGCACCTGCAACAACGTCTCCGCCAGCGCCCCAGGGACATCGCCCGCCTCAAGCTGCGCCGGATCGATGCGCAACACGGTTTTGTTCACGGCAAAGCGCGCCACCGCCAACGCCTCAAGCTGCGCCGCAGCTGGCCCTGCGCCCACAATCACCACCTGCACCGGATCGAGCAAAAGCCGCTCTGCCGCCAGGCCGTAGCTGCCCGCATAGAGACCAAAGTGCCCCACAATCCCGGCGAAACATGCGAGCGTCTGCTCGGCAACCTCGCGATATTCCTTGCGTCCGCCCAGCGCCTCAAGCCGCACGAGTGCCGCTGCCGCTGCCGAGTTTCCCGCCGGCGTCGGTGAGTCCTGCATGGGTTTGCGCCGCGCCGACAAAGCCCCTAGCGCATTCACTCCACTGGACTCGGAATCGAAGAATCCTCCGCCAGACGCATCGTGAAAACGCGCAATCATGGCATCAGCCAGCTTCGTGGCTGCATGGTAATAGCGCATCTCCCCGCTCGCCACCCAGGCGTCGATCGCGGCATTCACCGTAAACGCGTAATCGTCGAGCGTTCCGGGGAGCCGTTCGGCGCCAGCCGTCTGTTCCGGTCCGCCGGCGTACGCAATGACATGGTTGAGCGCGGCCTCGCCGTCCCACGCCTCCTTCAGCAGCCGATCCAGCGTGCGTAGCGCAAACTCTTTCGCCGCATCCATGCGCAGTACGCGCGCGGTCTCGATATACGCTGTCACCGCCATCGCATTCCATCCGGTATAGAGCGTGCGGTCGATGTACGGCGCCGGCCGCAAAGCCCGCGCGGCCAGCATTTTCGCACGCGCACCGTCGCGCAGCGTCCGCAGCGATTCATACGCCGCGCCCGTCTCCTTGACCATCTCGCCCAGCGATTGCTTCACATGCAGCACGTTCTTTGCCGGGTTGTGATGCATCTCGCCCACTTCGCCAATGTCCCAGTATTTTGCCGCAAACTCAAGCTCTTCGGGATCGAGAACCGCGCGTGCCTCATCGAGCGTCCACGTAAAGTAGTCGCCATCGTCGTCCAGGCCCACGTCCGCATCCTGCGACGCAAAGAATCCTCCGCGCTCCCGGTCCGTCATCGTTGCGTCAAGCCATGCAACGGTCTCACGCGCCGTCTCCTTGAAATCCTCGCGCACAAAACTCTGGAATCCGTGCACATAGTTCCGCAGCAGCTCTGTATTGTCATAGAGCATCTTCTCGAAGTGCGGAACCACCCACCGCTCGTCGACGCTGTAACGATGAAAGCCTCCGGCAAGCTGGTCGTAGACGCCGCCTCGCGCCATCTTTTCCAGTGTCGTGATGAAGGCCTCGCGCGCTCGCTCGTCACCGCGGCTCATCGCAATCTGAAGCAGCAGATCGAGCGCCGCGGGATGGGGAAACTTGGGTTGCGACCCAAACCCGCCGTTGCGCGGATCGAACTGTCCCACAATCGATCCCGCAATCTTCTCGGTCAGATCCAGAGATACGCCCGAGCGCGCGGAGAAACTCTCGTTGTGCTCGATCGCTGCCATCACGCTCGCAGCGGTCTCCAGAGCCTCGTCGCGCCTCGCTCGCCACACCTCGGCCATCGCAGTCAGAACGCGTCCCATCCCCGGCCTGCCGTAGCGATCGTCCCGGGGAATGTACGTGCCGCCGTAGTAGGGCCGGCCGTCCGGCGTCAGAAACGCTGTCAGCGGCCATCCGCCCTGCCCGCTGATCGCCGACACCGCCGCCTGGTAGCGCGCATCCACATCCGGCCGCTCATCGCGATCCACTTTTACCGCAACAAAAAGCCGGTTGATCAGCGCCGCAATCTCCGGATCCTCGTACGACTCGCGGTCCATCACATGGCACCAGTGACACCACACCGCACCAATATCCAGCAGCACAGGCTTATCTTCAGCCTGGGCGCGCGCAAACGCCGCTTCGCCCCACGCATGCCAATGCACAGGCTGATGCCGCGCCGAACGCAGATACGCCGACGCCGAATGTTCCAGTTGATTGCCGTTCGGTGAAGAAGCCGCCTCGCTCATGCGCTGAGAATACATGGGAGGCGCACTGCGCCGCCACCTGTCCCGGTATCATGAATACAAAGGAAGCGATGGCACGCACAACCGACGCACCGGCAGAGAAAAACGCCGAACCCACCCACCCGATCGCCATTGGCGTTCTCGCCCTGCAGGGCGATTACGAAGCGCACGCCCGCGCCTTTCTGAACGCCGGAGCGCGCACCACGCTGGTGCGCAAGCCTGAAGAGCTGGAAGGCATCGACGGCCTCGTGCTGCCGGGCGGCGAATCCACCACCATGCTCAAGTTCCTTGAGAAGAAGGGCTTTTTTGAGGTCCTCGGCAAGTTCGTCGCCGCCACGCCCTGTTTTGCCACCTGCGCCGGCTGCATTCTCGTGGCGCGCGAAGTGCTTCATCCCAGACAGCGCAGCCTCGGCATCCTTGACGCCACCATAGAACGCAACGCCTACGGCCGACAGAATGACTCGGCCATTCTGACGCTGCCCACGGAGATTCCTGGCGGCCCGCTTGAGATGGTCTTCATTCGCGCTCCACGCATCTCATGCGTAGGCCCCGGCGTCCGGGTGCTTGCCCTGCGCGATGGCTTCCCGACCCTTGTGCGCCAGGGACATCTGCTCGCTGCCACCTTTCATCCAGAAATGACATCCGACACCCGCGTGCAACAACTCTTTCTTGAGATGGTGCGCCGCCACAAGGCTCGCGGACAGCAGCGCGCATAACAACAGGCCTTCCCCACCGGCAAACCTGGCGCGAGCGAATCCCCACTCGCGCACCTGTCTTCCACGCCGTTCGACCAATCTGCCTTTGCCTCGATTCTGACAGCTTCATCACTGGAGATGCGATCGAGAAGCTCCCGCCGCCACGACAAGCTTCCTGAGCGGATCGAGAATCGCAAAACGCACCAGGATTCTTTCTTCATGAATGGCATCCATCCGCGCAAGCGTTTCCTTTTCCCAGTCGGAAGGTTCGCCTGCTGGAGCGTTCAGATATTGGATCGCCTCCTGGCCGATTTGCCCCAACTGCCCCAACTCCTGCGCCCGCGCGGCGTATCCAACGAGCCGCGGCGAGCTCTGCATGAAGGGTTCGAGCTTAGACGCGGTCTGCCTCCAGCTGCCAAAGAGTTTCTCAAGCGCTGCCTGGTCATTCTGGTTGGCCGGTGAGGTGGCGAGATAATTCTGGACTGATTCCGCAAAGGCGTGGCGCGCTGGAGGGTCTGGCACGACGGCATCCACCAGTCCGTTCAACGGCGTGAGCTGATCGGTCTTCTGCAGAGAGTAGCGCTGGCCGAATGATACAGGTTCCAGCACCGAAGCCAGAGCCTCCAGTTCAGTCGGAGACGCCGATCCACCAAGTTCGCGCAGCATCCGCTGCGGTCCCGAGATCTGTTCAAGTCCGAGCGCATCCAGCCGCAGCGATTCAACCCACAACCGGCGGTACATGTCGTTGACGTCCCGCACACCCGCGGGCGACCAGAATCGCTCTGCGATTGCCGCGGCGCGCGGCCAGATGCGCGAGTCGATCGTCTGCGCGGAGATGTGCTCGCCCCACATACAAATCTCGCCGCCAAGGACCAGATTCTCCTGGGCGGCGCTGAAGCCAGAGTTTGCGGGAAGCGGATCGGCCAGGTAATGCTCCTCGGCGCTCTCCATGTGATCGAGATAGTACGGTCCGGACAGGATCTCATGGTAGCCTTCCTCGGTACCCATGCGAAGCGAATCCAGATTCCTCCACGACTGCACTACGGCATCCTTCGGAAGGCCGGGAGCTAGAATCTCGTCCCACCCCACCATGTGCTTGTGGTACTTCTTCAGAATAGCTAGCAGGCGCCGGTTGAAATACACCTGCAGGTCCGCTGGCTTGGCCATTCCATTTTTGCGCATGAATGCGCGAATCTTCGGATTTGCCAGCCATTGCTTGCCGTTGGACTCATCGCCTCCGATGTGCATGTAGGCATCCGGAAAGATGCCCGCCATCTCCCCAATAAACGCGTCGAGAAACACATACGTGCTCTCCTGCGTCGGGTCCATCGCCGCATCGTGGACGCCGAACACGCGCTCCACATGATACGGTCCAGGCCCGCTTGCCAGTTGCGGGTAGCCGACAAACCAGCTTGTCGAGTGACCCGGCATATCGAACTCCGGCACAACGCGAATCCCGCGGGCATGTGCGTATTCAACGACCTCGCGCATCTCGCTCTGCGTGTAGTAAAGGCCGTCCGAACCCATCTCCTGCAACTTCGGAAAACGCAGGCTCTCGGCTCGAAAGCCTTGATCCTCGGTCAAATGCCAGTGAAAAACGTTCAGCTTCACGGCGGCCATGCCGTCGAGAGTGCGCAGAATCACTGGAACCGGCTCGAAATGACGCCCGCAGTCAATCATCAGGCCGCGCCATTTGAATCGCGGCTTATCGGAAATCGAAACGGCGGGAAAAACGTATCCGCCAGCCTGCTCCTGAACAAGCTGAAGCAGAGTCTGCAATCCATGCAAGGCGCCAAGATCGTTCGGGGCCTGCAACAGGACGCGATCTTTACCCACGACGAGAGAATAGGAGTCATCTTCATCGATCGACTGCACCGCCTCGGCCGGATGCTGCACATCGATCTGCAACTGAGCCTGGGCAGGTCCGCACGCAGGCGCTCCGCTCATCGCCATCCCCGTCTCTTCTTCGAACTGTCCGAGCGCGCGGGCAACGGCATCGTCCAGCATCTTGTCGTGAACGCCGGTGAAACACACAGTCAACGCGCCGTTGAGCGGGAAAGCTCCCGACTGCACTGTAAGCGAAGACGGCTGCGGCATCAACGTATTCACAAACTCACCTCCTTGCGAAGGCGCTGCGCCAAGATCGCTGGCGCCATGAAGAAACGCCGGAGAAAATACCGCGACGGCGCATAGCACTCTGGCGCCGGCAATCGAAAATCTCTGCGGAAAACCTTGCCGCTCTGGTCGCAGAAACCAGGCAAACCTACTCATCGTGCGAATCGACATGAAGAACTCCCCTTCAGGCAGTGAATCCTGGAGCGTTGCAGGCAGTCGCGTGCAAGCAACCGCGCACCAGGCGTGAAACGATGCATAGCACCTATGATATGCATCGCAGCTGAAACGTCACACGCGAGCGCCAGAGCCAGGCGAGACCGTGGCAACACAAATCAAGGTGAACACAAGAATCGCGTCAAGCTCGACAAACGTCTTCTCTTCATAGCCGTTCTTGCCCGCGCAAAATATTTTTCATGTCTATTTTTCAGGGGCGCAATCGCCGCCAAACCGCTACCGGATCGTTAGCACACCATTTAATTCGCTAGCCGGCTCGAAATCCAGAAAGAGCCTCACATCCGGGCGCGAGCGAAGAATGGTCGTCGGACGCCGCGTCGAAATCGGATCTTCGAGCGACCTCCGCACAATGCTTGCCTTCCGGTATGCAGTCGACGCAAAATGCTGACGTGCGTCCCCGCAAAACAATTCTTTGTCTCATAGCAAGGAGTTTACTGATCCCCTAATCCGCCGACAAGGCCGCAAAGAGGCCAGCAGAGTAGTGGTGCGGGATGAATTCTGTGGCTATGGCGACCTTCTGGCGCCACCGCCTGAATCCTCACTGCGGGATTGCGGCGTCACGAGAGACCGTGAACGGCGCCGGCCTTGATGAGCGAAGCAGTTGTCCCTGCGCCTTTCAAAAACCGGGTCCGCAAATCCATCGATATGAGCCGTTGGTTACCTCGAGTGGCCCTCGCCAATAACCGCATGGCGTCCCTTCACAGAGCAATTCGTTCTCCCAGAGCCGCCAGCCGCAGCACCATTTGCCGCGCGTGTTGCACCAACTGCCACGCGGTGTTGAAGATCAAGAACCGCAGCCGCCTGGGCCGCGCGCAGCAACTCGGCTGGCAACGCTTCCCGCTTCCGGCTTGCGATCATGGTGGCACGGTGACCATGCGCTGGTCCGCGCAGCGCCGGACAGTTCCCGCGCAAACTCCCGGTGCACTTCTCCCAGTCGGCCGGAGCAAGTCGGCAATTCAAGCTCTACCCGCTCCCAAACTTTTGATCCGGTAGACTGTTCATGGAGGCAGGGTGCCTTCCAATCTGCGCTCGGGGACGCCCATCTCTTGCTGCGTATCGGGGAAGAAGGTTTTTTTGACCGGGCTGTAATCTCGCCTTCATTTTGCCCATCTAACTAATTGATCTTTATTTTCATCCTTTCACTTTCCAGAACACTTTCACCCTGAGGGTTTGTTTGGACATCATTGCTGCACCCACAGCCGCCAGGAAGACCCTGAAAAGCCTTACCTGGTTATTCTCGCTGGTTGGTATCGCCTTTGCGGGAGACGGCGACTAGGATATAGCCAGGATCTCCTCTGCTCGATGCCGCCCGGCGCTTCCGCGTCGGGGTCCCACCCGTCCCAGATTTCGTTGCTCCATGAATTGCTGAGGCCGCCACGGAACGCGCCAGGTAGCGGCGGGGTCCATCAATGAAGCGGGCACGCGCCGCGACGCGGTCGAACCCAGCATCGGACATCTCAAGATGGAACATGGGTTGGAGCGCAACCGCCTGAAGGGCGTTGCCAGCGATGCGCTCAATGCCATCCTGAGCGCCGCTGCGATGAACTTCCAGAAGCTCCCGGGAGCTTTTTGGCGCATTTTTCTGCTCTGCCTGGGGCGTACCTGGGGTTGGATTCAGGCCCTGCAAGAGCGACTTCTCCTCCAAACGCAGTCTGCAGATGCCTGAAATCTACTTTTTCAGGATCGACTAATCCAGATCGAAAGGAAATTTCACAAATAGCGGATCGGCCGCTGCCCGGTGCGCCCGGAGGATTCGCTGTGAAGGATTGCAACCCTCGATGCGTAGCTGCGTTACGATCCAGCGTGGTATTCCGTTGCAGGGCTTTTGCCAACCATCCGCAGATACTCCCGTGTCAACATCGCCTGCAGCCGCGAGATCACCGAGGGATCGCAGGCTACTTCCACCGACCGGCAACGATCGATGGCTGCTCGCAGATCGCGCAGAAAGGCGACGCAGGTGGGGCAGCGTTCAATATGCGCGCTGATCTTGTCGCAGGTCTCCGGCTCAATCCTGCCGTCGAGATATTCCGAGAGAGTGGCGAACAGCTCACGGCACTCTTTCGGCCGTGACGCAACTTTGTGGGCTATGGGTCGAGAAGTCTTTTTCTTCGGCTGTGCGGGGCTGCCGTGCGGCGCGCCTTTGAGGAGGATCGCAATCTCTTTCCGCAACGCCAGGCGCGCGCGATGCAACCGGACGCGCACCGTTCCCGCCTGCAAGCCAAGAATCCTGGCGACGAGTTCGGTATCGAGATCCTCCATATCGTTGAGAACGAGAACCAGGCGCAAGGACGCAGGGATGCGCAACAATGCCCGGTGCAGCAACTGATGCTCTTCCCTGCGCAGCAGCTTGCCTTCGGGAGATTTGCCGGAATCGAGCAAAAGCTCACCAAGCTCGGCAGCATCGGGCATCAGATCGTCAAGCGAAAGATTTCGTGCAGGGGCGCTGGCTGCGGCGCCCCGAAGTCGAATACAGCGGTTCCGGGCGACTGTGTAGAGCCACGCAGCAAGGGCCGATGGATCCTGAAGCTTAGGCAGATGTTTGAGGGAACGGAAAAGGACTTCCTGCGCCGTGTCCTCGGCGTCCTCTCTGTGACCGCACATCTTCATACTGAAAGAGAAGACAGTACTTTGCAGCAAACCGATGGCCTCAGCGACAGCCTCGGGGGTATTGTTGCGCAATAAGTCCGAAGCTCTGGTCAACTCTGGACGCATAGGGAAAGACGCACGTCACCAGTATATTCGGCGGCGCTCGTCAATGCAGAATTGCAGATCGTCAGGATTTCGGGGCCGCGGCTGGAGGCTTGTCCAGCAAGGACGCAACTGTGCTCCCTCGGTTAAGCGACTCCTCAATCATCTTCAGGCAGATCGGACACACGCTTTTCAGCCAATCCCAATCCTTGCTGTTCTCCAATTTACGATCCGCAACGACACGAGCGCGAATCAGAGCCAGAGCTAGTCCCATCTCCGACCCGGGCCGGCCCGACTCCAACTGGTACATCTCGCGATACACCTCATCCATCAGGCGATGGATGCGCCGCAAACCTGGAGTTTCCTTGCGATGCGTCGTGGCGCGCGTGTGCCGCATACTCAGATCTCCACAACCGCCTGAACCAGCCAGGAGTACCTGCCGACGTTGGACTGCGTTGCCGCATGAAAGCCGGCATCGGCGAGTTCCGCAATCGCGCTCGATGGCGTCAGTCTGTGATCGAGAGGCGGACCGTTTTCCGGTTTGACATCGGGCCGCCAATCGAGAATGGCGATGCGCCCCCCGGCCTTCGCAATACGCCGCACCTCGGCAAGAGCCGCCTTTCGATCGGGAATCTCATGCCAGACGTTGGCGAGGAAGACGAGGTCGGCTGTGGCGGCCGGCAAAGTGGTTTGGTCCGCCTCGGCGCAGACCAGTTCGATGTTGAAAACCGCGGAGGAAGCGATCTTCTTTTGCAGGTGTTCGAGCATCTTGTCCTGCGAGTCCACGGCAATCACACGCCCGGAAACACCGACCGCCTGGGCGAGCGGCAGCGCAAAATACCCGGTTCCAGCGCCAATATCGACCGCCACATCCCCGGCGTTGACCGCCAGCGCCTGAATCACATCGAGCGGCGGAAGCCAAGTGAGCCGCTCGGGGTGATCGAGCCGGTGGGCATGATCTGCATTAAATCGTTTCTCGTGCATTTTTGCACCTCACCGGGTTGAGCAGTTGGCATTCTTCAGGCCCATCGCGCGCAGAATCGCCATTGCCGGGCACCAGTCGGTGATCGCCGACTGCAGAAGGTTGAGGCCGACAAAAACCGTCAGCCAAAGCCAGTAGATCGATACAAAATGCGCCAGTGCAAGCGAGATCAAAATTACGATGCCTGCCATCAGACGCAATCCACGTTCAACGGTCATTGATTTTCTCCTTGGGGAACACCTGGTTCACAGGTGGCTTCGGTTTTAGCGTTGATGTGAATCATGTAATAGAGGATGGGAATGGTCGGCCAGGAGAGGAACGTTGAGGCGACGGCTCCGGCCATGAGCGATATAGCAAGCCCCTGGAAGATCGGGTCAGTGAGAATGACGCTGGCGCCAACCACAACCGCCGCGGCAGTGAGCAGCATGGGGCGGAAGCGAATAGCGCCGGCGTCGATGACAGCCTCAGCCAGCGGGGCGCCCTGGGCGCGGCGCAGTTCGATGAAATCTACCAGGATGATCGAGTTGCGCACGATAATACCGGCGCCGGCGATGAAGCCGATCATCGACGTAGCCGTGAAAAACGCACCCAATATTGCATGCGCGGGCAGAATTCCGACCAGCGTCAAGGGAATCGGCGCCATGATGATCAGCGGCACGACAAACGAGCGGAACCAGCCGACCACCAGCACATAAATCAGGATGAGCACGACGGCAAAGGCAAGGCCGAGATCACGAAACACCTCAATCGTGATCTGCCATTCCCCGTCCCACTTCATTGAATAATGTGCGGTGGATTCTGGCTGCACGGCGTTGTAGCGCTTGAGCGTATAGCCGGCTGGCAGAACCAGATGGTCGAGCTGCTTGTTCATCTTGAGGATGGCGTAGACGGGGCTTTCTTCGGCGCCGGCCACATCGCCCGTCACATACACAACACGCTTCAGGTTCTTGTGATAGATGCTGCGCTGGATGGTCCCGTGATCGATGGTGACCAGCTCGCGCAGCGGGACCATGGAGCCGTTGGCTCCGCGCAGGCGAATGTTTTCGAGGGCCTGTTCGGAGGAACGGTCGGGCCGCGCCAGCTCCACAACGGTAGGAACCGGCTCACGCGGGTTACCGTCGTGCAGCAGGCCCACCTCCATTCCCGAAGTGGCCAATTGCAACGTGCGCGCTGCATCGGCGACCGCAATGCCGTTCTGCGCGGCCTTCACCTGGTCGACGTGAATGGTGAGTTCTGGCTGCGGGTCCTCGACGTACCAGTCGGTATCGACCACTCCCGGCGTGTGCTGGAAGATCGACTTGATCTGCTGAGCGACGCGATACTGGCCGTCGAGCTGGGGGCCGTAAACCTCTGCCACAAGCGTCTGCAGCACCGGCGGGCCGGGCGGAACCTCGCTGACCTGAATGCGCGCGCCGTATTGATTGCCGATGGCGTCAAGCAGCGGGCGCAGCCGCCTGGCAATCGTGTGACTCTGATCGTGGCGCTCCTTGGCAGGAACCAGGTTCACCTGAATGTCTGCCTGGTTCGGCAGACGGCGCATGTAATAGTGGCGGACAAGGCCGTTGAAGTTAAACGGGCCGGAGGTTCCGGCGTACAACTGGTAATTGATGACATCGGGCTGCTTGGCCAGTTCGTCTCCGAGCGCCTGCGCCACGCGCGCCGTCTGTTCGAGCGGCGTACCGTCGGGCATGTTGATGATGACTTGAAACTCGCTCTTGTTGTCGAAGGGCAGCATCTTTACCCGTACCCATTTGAGTGGAACGAGTGCAATCGATGCCAGCAGCAGAACCAGAACACCCACGAAGAAGATGAGCCGGTTGCGTCCTGAGGCGATCAGCGGCGTCATCACCTTGCGATACAACCGCGTTCTCCAGTTCTCATGCTCAGGCTCGAGGATCTTGGCGCTGCCAAAGTGCTTGCCCAGCAGCCGTATGGCCGCCCACGGCGAGACGACGAAGGCCACCATGAGAGAAAAGAGCATGGCCACCGAGGAACCAACCGGAATGGGGCGCATGTACGGCCCCATCAGGCCGCGCACAAAGGCCATCGGCAGCACGGCGGCGATGACGGTGAAGGTGGCCAGAATCGTCGGATTACCGACTTCGGCGACCGCGTCGATTGCCACATCGCCACAAGAGCGATGCTGATTTTCGGACAGCCGGAAGTGACGCACGATGTTCTCGACCACGACAATGGCGTCGTCGACGAGAATGCCGATACTGAAAATGAGCGCGAACAGGGTGACACGGTTAAGGGTGTAGCCGAGGAAATAAAAGATCGCAATGGTGAGGGCGAGCGTGACAGGAATGGCCAGCAGAACCACTCCCGATTCGCGCCAGCCCAGGAAGATCGCAACCAGAAAGGTGACCGAGATCGTGGCCAGCAACAGATGCTCCAGCAGCTCGTCCGACTTCGCCTTCGCGGTCTTTCCGTAGTTGCGCGTGGTGGTAATGTGCACGTTGTTGGGAATCGAGACTCCCTGCATCTCATGCACGTGCTTAAGCACAAGGTTGGCGATGTCGGTGGCGTTGGTGCCCTTGCGCTTGGCCACCGTGATGGTCACGGCGGGATACTGCGCCGGCGTCTGGCTGGCGCCCACGCCGGCGGCTGTGGTGCCGAAGGTGACGTAGTCGCTTGGCTCGGCGGGCCCGTCCACGATCTTGTCGGCCACATCGCGCAGGAAGACCGGCCGGCCCTGATCAACCGAGACGACAACCGATTCCAAATCCTTGCTGCTGGTGAACAAATTGCCGGCGTCGACGCGAATTTCCTTGTTGTTCTCGGCAAAGCTGCCAGCCTGCACGGCCGCATTGGCGGCCTGGAGCCGGCCTACGATCGTCATGGGCGACAAGCCGTAGGCGTTGAGCTTGGCCGTGCTCAGCACCACGCGCATGGTCCGCGGCAGGCCGCCGATCACGCTGGTCTCCGATACATCCGGAATCTGGTCGATGTTGTACTGAATCTCGTCGGCGATCGAGCGAAGCTGAAAGCCGTTGTAATGCTCACCCCAGAGCGTCAGCGAAAGAATCGGCACATCGTCGATCGAGCGCGCCCTGATAAGCGGCTGCGAAACCCCCGGCGGCATGCGATCGAAGTTCGAGTAGAGCTTGTTGTAAACCTTGATGAGCGCCTGCTCCTGCGGAGTGCCTACCAGGAAGCGTACAATCACAAGGCTCTGGCCAGGACTGGACGTGGAGTACACATACTCCACTCCCGAGATCTGATGCACCAGGCTCTCGATGGGCAGGGTCACGCGCTGCTCGACCTCCTCCGGCGACGCTCCGGGCATCGCGGTGACGATATCGAGCATGGGAACCAGGATCTGTGGGTCCTCCTCGCGCGGGATGATGGCGACCGCAAAGGCGCCAAGCACCAGCGACGCGAGGACGATCAGCGGCGTCAGCTTCGAGTTCAGAAATGCGTGCGCAAGCCGGCCGGCCATGCCCAGGCCGTGGTGTCCGGAGTACTGATTCATGGCTGGACCTCGCTCTCGGCCTCAATGTGCTTGCCCGCAAGATCGCGATCGGAGGGCTTGTCGACCAGCTTTTCGCCAGCCGAAACCCCCGACAGGACTTCAACCAGGCTGCCCTCGGTCCGGCCGATCGTGATATAGCGCAGTTGCGCGATGCCATTGTTGTCGAGCACATAGGCGCACGACAGCGAGCCGCGCTGCACGACCGCGGAGGCCGGCACCAGAATCGCCTGACGCGTTCCGGTAGGAATCTCGGCGGTGGCGTACATGCCCGCGTGTAACTGCTTCGATGCGGCGAGCCCGATCTTGACCAGGAAGGTGTGACTTGACGGATCGGCGGCAGGAACAATCTCTTCCACTTTGCCGGCTCCGCCCGTGAACTCGGCGCCATCCACGTTCACGGGAACTGACATACCCATGTGAACCGCAGAAATGACGGACTCGTCAACCGTTGCATCGAGTTGCAGCGGGCCGTCGCGATCGATCTGAAGCAGCGGAACGCCAGGCGCGGCCAGCGCCCCGGGATCGGCCATGCGCGCCGTAATGACGCCAGCAAACGGGGCCCGGACGCGCGCATACTGCAGCATGGCGTGTGCGCTCCTGGCCTGCGCCTTCGCCGCATTGGCTTGCGCCTTGAGAGCCGCCACCTGCTGCGCCGATGCCTCGGCCCGCCGCGTGACCTCGTCCATCTCCTGCGGGCTTACGCTCTTTTGAGCCTGTAGTTGCTTGTAACGGGCAAGCGTGCTGGCCGCCAGATCTGCGCTCGTTTGCGCGGCGACCTGTTGATTTTCGGCGGCGATCACCGAAGCGTCGGCCTGCGCGGCTGATGCGCGCAGCGTGGCGTCGTCGAGGATGGCCAGCGTTTGACCTGCGGCAACCCGATCGCCCGCGTGCACCAGAACCTGCTCGACGTGGCCAACGACCTGCGCGGAGAGAGTCGACGACTCGCGAGCCTGCAGCGTTCCAGTAGCGCGGATCGTCTGAGGCGCCTGTTGCATCTGGCTCGTGACCACCTGTGCCGCGACCGTCTGCACGGGTGCGGGATGGACTGGCCCTTCGGAGCGACAGCCGGCCACAAGCAGCGACGCAAAAGCAAGTAAAGATCCGGACAAGACAAGCTTCATTGCAATTCCTCCGCCGCATCGGGCGTCAACGAACCCGTAGCGAATAGCAGTTGTGCGTAAGCCACAGCATTGCCGTAGACTGCGCGCCAGTAGTTGTTCTGGCTCTCGCGCTCGGCGTCTTCGGCATGAAGAAGGTCGGTGATGGTGGCCAGGCCCGCGCCGTAGCGATTGCGCAGGATGCGCAGGCTTTCGGCCGATTGATCGAGAGCGGCCTGGGCGGTCTTCAGAGAGAGCAGCGCGGTCTGGCGCGCAATATGAGCCTGGGTCACCTGAAGCTGCACCTGCTGCCGGTAGGAGGTCAACTGCGCATCGACCCGGTCCCGCGCCGCCCGCTCATGCTCCAGTTGGGCGCGCTTGGCAAAAGGAGTGATATCGATATTCAACTGCACACCGGCCACCCAGTTGTTGCCGCCCGCGCCGGCAAAGGTCGGCCGGTCCTGCTCCCAGTTGCCGTAAGCGGCGATGCGCGGGCCAAAGCCAAACTTGGCCGCGCTGACCGCCTCTGCCTGAGCCGACTGAGCCTGGTTAAGCGCCGCAAGATCGGAGCGCGTCTTGTACGCGGCCTGCACTTCGGCGTCCAGGGCGGCTGCGGGAAAGTCATGCGGCGCAATCGGCGCGAGCCCGGTCTCTTTCAGGTCCGGCGTCCCCACGGCTACGCGTAACTGCGCCCAGGCCATCTCAAGCCCCCCTTGCGCAGCGATCAGTTCCTGCTTGCGCGCGGCCACGTTCACCTCGGCCGACATCCGGTCCGACTCGACAGCCAGCCCCGCCTTGACGTGGTCGTTGACCGAGGCCAGCAAGGCCTGAGCCGTATCGAGTTCGTGCTGTGTCACGGTAACCTGCCGCTCCGCATAAAGAACCGACTGGTAAGCCTCGACAACATTGAGCACTATCTTCTGGTTCACAGCCGCTTTAGAAGACGCCGCACTCTTGCGCATCAGATCGGCGCTGCGGATGGTCTTCTGCGTTCTGAAGGAATCGAAGGCCATCCACTGTCCGGAGAACCGCGAGGCAAAATTGCCGATGGGCAGGGGCCGGTTTAGGGCGTTCACGGCGAAATCAGCCTGCGTAAACGCCTGCTGCCGCAGCTTCGCTCCAAAAACGTACACGGGATCGTCGCCGCGCGAGATATCTTCGGTAAAGTTCAGTTGCGGAAACAGTTGCGTGCGTGCAAGCGACGCATTGGCCTTGGCTTCACGCATCTCCGCGCTGGCCTGCCTGGCCTCAGGGTTTGCACCCAGAGCCTGCTGGATCGCCTGGCGCAAAGTCAGCGGCTCCTGTGCCGCCGCGCCCAGACCGGCCATGGCGCCGAGCAGCACAAGCCAGCCAGCCTTTGGGATATGAAGTTTCATGGGTTTCACTATCCTTCTCGGGAGCGTTCATAGATAGAAAGTCACGCGAAGGGCAATTTGTTACAGCTCCCGCATAATTTTTTAAAGCGCGGCTCCGATTTCCGACCATTGTGATCACCATCACAGCAGCAGATCGCTCCCGGGTTTTGCATACAAGTGCCAGTTGCTTTATCCGTTGGACGGGCTTGCCGCCAACTTGGCGTTTCGGCCTTATTGGACCAATGAACTAGCCCTTCGTAAAATCCTCATAGGATTTGTCGTAAAGCATCATACGATTTTTTTGAACAGAGAGGAATTGTCATGCCGGCCTATGAATACAAATGCACCGCATGCAACTGTCACTTTGAGCGGCGGCAGAAGATGTCGGACGCGCCGATTTCCGTCTGCCCGGAGTGCGGCGGCAGCGTGAAGAGGCTCATCAGCGGCGGAGCAGGCGCCATCTCGAAGGGAGGCGAATCTTCGTTCTCCGATGCTGGCTCGTCCTGCGGCCTTGGTTCATGCTGCAGCCCGGGCGGCTCCTGCTGCGGCAATGGCATGTGCGAGTAGCTCCCGACCGCCGATTTTTGAACCATTGCGGGCGTCCCAGGTCTCGATCGCGAGATCTGGGCGCCGCAAAGCTGCAGGAACAAAATCACGTAGTGAGAGACTTCGCTTGACACCGGCCTGCTCCGCGCTCCTGCGGAAGAATCTTCGGTCACCAGGATGACGATAAACAACAAGGACATGGGCGCCGGGATTGACGCCGCGCGCACAGACTTTCTCGCACGGTTTCCCGAGTACGCCGGGACCACGGCTCTGGACGAACTGCGGGCTGCCGAGTACGGCCGTCTGGACGCTCTCGGCCAAGTGTACCTGGACTATACGGGCGGCTCGCTCTACGCGCAATCGCAGATTGAGAAACACGCCGAACAACTGCGCTCTGGCGTGTTTGGCAATCCACACTCGTCGAACCCGACCTCGGCGGCGAGCACACGCCAGGTCGAGAGTTGCCGTCAATCCATCCTGCGCTACTTCCAGGCGCCGCCTGAAGACTACATCCTTGTCTTCACAGCCAACGCCTCCGGCGGACTAAAACTGGTCGGCGAGTCGTTCCCGTTTGCTCCCGGAGGGCGCCTGCTGCTTACCTTCGACAATCACAACTCCGTCAACGGAATTCGCGAGTTTGCGCGCGCACGTGGCGCCGAGGTTCGCTATGCTCCGCTCGCGCCGCGCAGCCTGCGCCTCGATCGCGACCGGACAGAGGAGTTGCTGGATCAAGCCGATCCGGAGCGGGAGAATCTCTTCGCCTACCCCGCGCAATCGAATGTCTCGGGCGTGAAACATCCGCTCGAACTGGTGGATATGGCCCGCAGCAAGGGATGGCGCGTGCTACTCGACGCGGCCGCCTACGCGCCTACCAATCGTCTCGATCTGACATCGGTGCAACCGGACTTTGTGGTGATTTCGTTCTACAAGATGTTTGGCTACCCGACCGGCGTCGGCGCACTTCTGGTGCGCAAACCTGTACTTGAAAAGCTGCATCGGCCCTGGTTCGCGGGTGGAACGGTGAATTTTGTTTCGGTGAAGGCCCAGGGCCACGTGCTGTCGCAGGGCGAAGCAGGCTTCGAGGACGGCACACTGAACTATCTTTCAATTCCCGCGGTCGAAATCGGCCTGCGCCACATCGAATCGATTGGCATCGAAAAAATCGGCGAGCGCGTGCGCTGCCTGACAGGCTGGGTGATCGAAGAGTTGCTGGCGCTGCGGCACACGAACGGCCGCCCAATGGTGCGCATCTACGGACCGTCCACCACACAAAATCGCGGCGGAACCATCACGCTGAATCTTTACGACCCGGACGGGCGCCTGGTGGACTACCGGCGCGTGGAAGAACTGGCCGGCCAGGAAGTCATTTCCCTGCGCACAGGCTGCTTCTGCAATCCTGGCGCCGGCGAGGCCGCCGAAGAGTTGACAGAAGAAGACATGCAGGCCGCGCTGGCCATGGGCCCGGAGATCAACCTGTTCACTTTTCTGCGGCTGATGCGTTCGCGGGGGCACAAGAGCGCCGGCGCCATTCGTGTTTCGCTGGGTCTGGCGAGCAATTTCGCCGACGTTTGGCGATTCATTCGCTTCGTTGAAAGATTCCGCGACCGCACGCAACTGAGCATCGGAGAAGCAAGCTTCGACATCGAGTCGTGCCGTGTGATTCGCGACGGAAGTTAAGTCCGCTCTCGCCAATAAAAAGCGGGGCGGTCTTTTGCCGGTTCAATCATGTGTTTGACTGCGACGCCGGGCAAGATCGAAGCCGTCTTCTACGCGGCGCGGGGGCGCGCGGAAGCTGGCTTCTTCAATGACTTTCGAGTGTTGTGCACGAACCGGCCCATCGACTTCGAAAGTTTTTCGAGAACAGTCGCCCACTCTTCCAGGTGCTCTTCACCTTTTTTTGTCAGCCGATAGACGCGGCGCGCCGGACCGCCATTGCCTGTCTCCCAGGCGGACTTGACGTTGCCGTTGGCCTCCAGTTGCCGGAGGGTTCTGTAGAGCGCGGCCTTGTCGATTTCAGCGTCGGTGAGCGCATGTGCCTGCAGATCGGAGCACAGGGTGTACCCGCACGAGCGGACCTTAATCTGGAGAAGATGCAGCACCACAGGCTCGATAAACCGGTAGAGATTGCCCATGCCGCAGGAACAGGGGCGAGCTTTGCCATGGCGCGCGCAGATCTTTCGCGGCATGATTGTTCTCCTCGCAGTCTGAATTGTGTCTTCGCTTGCGCATCCAGCATATCACGAGATGCAGCTAGGTGTGATCTGCATCTGTCTCCACGCTTGAAACCATTGCCCGATGCCGCACATAGAGATATGATATAGATGCATTTTGCATCTAGCAAAATCGACAGACTGTCCGGCAGTGGGCCTGGCAGTTGCGCAAAGAGACACACCTCAATGCGTATTGCAATTCCGCCACATGACAGAGATCTGGATCGTAATGGCGGACTTTGCATCAGATCTGCACTGGTCGACAGAACGCCGGGAGCGGATTCGACCGTCGCAAGCCAGGAGATCCAGCCCCCGGAGGATCGGCTTGGCTTGTTGCCTCCGCGGCTGAAAGAGCGTGGTGTGACCATCGTCATAGCATGGGGTGTCGGCGATCATGCACGCTCATTGTTAGCGGCGCCTTGATTGCAACGATCGGCGGCGCACCGGAACAGGTTCCGGCAGTTCTCGTCGAGCGCTATTCACAGACTTCAACACATCGTGAGGAACGAAACGAGGAACAATGG
>JAJYFA010000026.1 GCA_021790995.1 Acidobacteriota bacterium | reverse complement strand
TATATAACAATGGTATACTACATGCCTACATTAGTACCCATAAAATGCGGTTACTTCCCGGTTTTTAAACACTTACCCCATTTGAGAGGGGGAAGTTCCGTCTGAAGTTCGTTTACACAAAACGCGCGACGGAATCTAGCCTTGTGCCCAACACCGCTGGATCTGTACGGTCATGAGCGCAAACCGCAGCCCTGCCGCGCAGGATCCTCGTCCCGCACTGGGCTCAATGCAGATTCGGATAGGTTCTGAAAGCGATTGGCTCAGCGTCGAAAAACGTTCCGCTGAGCCGCGAGATCTTCAGAAGCAGCTCGAAGTAGGGGAATCGTTGCGCGTGAAATGTGTTGCGCAGGCTCTCCATCTGACTTTCCGAGGCAAGAAAAGATGCCGCGGCGCCCGTGGCATCGGAATCAGTTCCGGCAAGCAGAATGATATTTCCCGTGTGGCTCGGGTTGGGCAGATAAGCGACGGCCGCATAGCCGTGCAGGCTGGTCGATGCGACAGAGACCGAATAGACCGCCTGTTCTCCCGGCCTCGGATTGCGGTTGCGCACAATCTGCATGCCCCGCGTGTAGTCGTAGTCGGTGACGAAGTTCAGTTGATCGTTGAAGAGGTAATCCCAGGGGACTGCTTTTTTTCCCCCGATCAGCACCACGCTGTCGCGCTTGATCTGGTCCGCTGTAAAGTAGCGCGCCAAGGTAAGGTAATGCGGATAGTTGGCCGGGATCTCACCCAGCAGGGCCTGGGCAGCGCGCACCGCGCCGAAGGTCACCAGGTTATGATTCAGCACCTGGTTCACATCCTCCTTGCGATCGGCGCTCATGTTCGACGCCTGAATCTGCTCGATGAAGGTGCGGCCGATGTAATCGCTCAGCGTGAGGGGATTGTGGGTAATATCCTCCATCACGCTGGCCGAGTCGTCGGGCAGCACCAGATCGGTCTGGCGGTGCGAGTCGAGAAAACTGCCCCAGAAGGCGGCCAAAGCCGGCTGGCCGTCCCATGGGTAGAGCGCCTTGCTCATGGTGCGGTTTTGTATATAGAGCAGCACGGAAACGGCGGCGAGAGACAGGCTGACGAGGGGCCACGCCCAGCGAAGGAGTTGCCGCGATTTCGAGGCGCGCCCGGCTTCGCCGGTCTGAGCCGGCTCCGCTGCGGCTGCGGGTAGCGGAGCCGTAGCTGGCTCGGGCTGCTTGGCAGACCGGCGGCGAAATACCAGCCGGTAGCCGCCGCGGGGAATCTCGAAGATCAGCGGCTCTTCGATCCCGCTCGTGTCGAAGTACGATTCAATGCGTTTTCTCAGTTCGGTCGCGTTGACGCGGACAATATTGTCCGCGCTGCGGTCGTAGGAGTCCTGTCTGCCGAAGACCTTGATGCCGATCTCCTGCTCGTGGATCTCGGGGCAGCCTTCTCTGAGCGACTGTTTGCCGACGTAGAGAAGAAAATCGCGCAGCCGTGCCGAGCGGCTGAATTGCTCGCTGGAGGCAACACGCTCGATGAGCGCCCACCGCTCTGTGAGCGTGGGCAGCTCTTCTGCCTCACCTGGGGGTCGGCTTGCTGCAGCGGTTCCCATGCGCATGAATTTAGTACGGATTCAAGTCTACGCTGGGATAGCATTGACGGCAACGCGGAGCCGCAGGCAAACATGGCATTGCACAGCCGGGGCACATGGCCCTTAACCGTCGGGTTCCGCGGCTGCATTTGGCATCTTAACTCTCTGAAAAATTGATCCTTGTAAAACTTCTTACGGTTAAATCGGAAACATTCTTCCGGTGAATTAACTTGCGGGTCGTTCTCTGTTGTACGAAGAATCCCTACCTAGGTTCCAAAGGGTCGAAATGGGGAGTCTCCCAGCAAAACCTTGTCAACGCGGATTGTGCAATGCCAGTTCGCTTCGACTCGATCGCCAAGTCTCGATCGAGCCAGTTTCAGGAGGAAAAGGTTGCAATGAAATCGTTCATTCGTTTGAGAATGCGTACGGTGTTTTGGCTGCTGATCCTCGCCGGGATCGTCGCAGGCGCCGGTTTGCTTCGGGCACAGCGGTATCTTGGCGGGCTGAGCGGCACTGTGGCCGATCAGACCGGCGCGATCTTGCCGGGCGCGCAAGTGACGGCTGTGGAAGACAGCACAAAATTCAAGACAGAAGTGACCACCAGCGCCGCTGGAGCGTTTTCCATGCCCTCGCTCTCTCCAGGCACCTATTCGGTGTCGGTAACGGTCGCTGGATTCAAGACGGAAACACGAGACAACGTGGTTGTGACCGCCGGACAAGTGGTTCAACTCGACTTCAAACTGTCGCCGGGCAATGTCAGCCAGTCGGTCACCGTCTCCGCGGAGACAGCATCGCTGATGGACACCAGTTCGCCGACGGTCGCCACCACGCTGAGTAACCAGGAAGTGACCGACCTGCCCAACAACGGCCGCAATCCCTTTGTGCTGGCCACTCTGGCGCCCGGAGTGGTAGACACCGCTTCCGGAGGGTATTTCGGCGGCCATGCCAGCCAGTACACGAACCCGTACAGCGGCGTCGCGGTGCAGATTACCGTGTTTGGCAACTCCGGACACAACCGGCTGACGCTGGACGGCATTCCCGACGATGCGCCGGAGCGCTTTTCCGGAGCCACCTACACTGGCTTTGTTCCTTCGCCGGAAGCGGTGCAGGAAGCCAAGGTCGAAGACGGTATCTTCGACGCGCAGGTCGGTCACGGCAATGGCGTGGTGACCAACGTCGTTGTTAAGAACGGCACCAACAACCTGCATGGCGCCGCTTACTACGTTTTTCAGAACACCTATCTTGACGCCAACTACTACGATAGAAATGCCGCGGGCGAACCGCGCCCCAACAACCAGGTGAACCAGACCGGACTTGTCCTGGGCGGGCCGGTGGTTCTGCCCAAGCTCTACAACGGGCGCAACAAGACGTTCTTCATGTTCTCGTTTGAGCGGTACGCTACGCATTCCCCGGTGCCACCCTCGCAATACTTTTCTGACTTTCGCGTGCCCACGCAGGCCGAACTGACGGGTGATTTCTCGGGTCTCTGCCCAGGTGGTTTCAATGCTGCGGGTTTTTGTACCTCGGCCGGAGGCGTTCAGCTTTTCGTTCCCAATTCGCCCGTGGATGCGAACGGCAACCGCACCGAGTACTTCATAAATAACAACATCGCAGCGTCCAGCTTTGGCACCGCCTCGTATACGTGCGCAAGCGGCACATGCACGGTTGCAGGTCAGGGGGCTTCTATATCCGGATCGTCGGCCATCAACGCTACCGGAGCGGCACTTGCAGGCTACATCCCGGCGCCGAACGTCTCAGGCTCAACGGCATACAGTTCGGCCTCCCAGTCCAACTACGTTCCGGCAAATGACTCCTATCCGAGCACCTATCCCTCGTTCATTGGCCGCTTCGACTTTGAATTCGGCCAGAACGACAAGCTCAGCGTCATTGGATTCCGCTCCGGACTAACGCAAACCTATCCGCTGTACAACTACCCGAAGGGAATCGGGCCGAATGGATTCGGGTATTCGGTCTACCGCAACAACCGCGGCGGCAGCATGGATGAAGTGCATCAGTTCTCGTCCAGTCTGGTGCTGGATTCGCGATTTGGCGTAGACGTTCACCCCTTCGGCCTGATCTATCCAGGCAGTTCGAATTTCAATCTCGGCAACTTGTCGATGACCCAGACAGGCCTGCCGTACAACACATTTCCCGGCATCTCCTTTTCGAGCGACCACTATGTAGGACTAGCCCCCGGCGCCGGTGGACAAATCAGCAATTCCTCTCTCGGCTCGCTTGACGAGGTCTTGTCCAAGGAATGGGGACGTCACTCGTTCCGCTTCGGCTTCCAGGGCGACATCATGCGCTACAACGTACAGAATCCGATGAGCGGCTTCGGCAATGGCGGGACCGCGGGCTTCGCCTTCGACCGCCGCTTTACGCAGTCGAATTCAGTTCTCTATGGAGCAGGCTCGGCTCCGCCGACCAACGGCGTTACCTCCGGCGATCCGGTGGCTTCCATGCTGCTGGGGGCTTTTTCCACGGCCAATTACAACGACTCCATTGCCTATGCCACGCAGCAGGTTTACATGGCGCCTTACATGCAAGACGACTGGCGTGTAAACAACAGGCTCACTCTGAATCTGGGTGTGCGTTACGATTACGAGTCGCCACTGACCGAGCGCTACAACAGGATGATCTCCGGTTTCTGCGTCTCCTGCGTCAATCCGCTGCAGAGTTCGGTCACCGGGCTGGCTCTGCGAGGCGGCCTCGAGTTCGTAAGCCCGTCAAATCGCTTCCCGTACCCGCGCGACACGCATAACTTCCAGCCTCGTCTTGGCGCGGTCTACGCAATTCGGCAGAACACTGTGATTCGCGCGGGATATGGCATCATCTTCTTCAATACCATCGAGAATCCGTATTCCACAGGCTTCAGCCAGTCGACCAGCTACAACAACTGGACCACTTCAGCGCCGATCAACTCGTTGACAAACCCGTTTCCGACCGGCGTTGCCTTGCCTACCGGAAACACTCTTGGTCTGGAGACAGGAATTGGTCAGGGAGTCAACTTCAATGACCAGCGGCACGTGCAACCGCGCGCCGCCGAATACACGCTGAACATCCAGCAACAGCTTCCCTTCAACATTGCACTGCAGGTTGGCTATATCGGCTCACGGCCTACACGGCTTGAAGTGAGCGGTTACAACATCAACACATTGCCGGCCAGCTATTTTAACCAGGGCGCGGCCGAGGTGAATTACCTCAACGCCAAGGTTGCCAATCCTATGGCGGGGCAGTTCGCCAGCACATACGCCAACAACGCCAGCTTGAACGCCAGCACGATCCAGCAGTATCTGTTGTTGGTGCCATTTCCAGAGTTCGGTACGGTCTACGAGCAGAACACCTCGACCGGCAGCACACCCTACAACGCCCTGCAAATCCAATTCAGCCATCCCATGTCGCACCACCTCTCGATTCAAGGTAACTTCACTTGGGATAAACTGATGCTCCACAATGCCTACCTCAACAACGGCGGCGGAGAGAATTCACCGCTCGATACGCATCTTGAATCAGTGCAGGACAACAACTCCAACTTACTGGCCAATTTCTTCGGCACTTATCAGTTGCCCACGTTTGCCGGGAGCCCATACTGGGAGCGGTTGGCGATCGGCGGCTGGTCGTTGCACGGCGTTCTGCGCATGGCCAATGGCAACCTAATCTCCGCACCCGGCGGCGTGAACATCATCGGCCCGACAGGCGTTGCCAACCGCACTTACAGCCACTTTATTAACACCTGCTACGAAAACACAAGCGGCGCGCTCGTGGTGGGCCCCGGGGCCTGCAGCAGCTCATCGGACACGCCGGCCTATCAGCAGCGGCTGTCCTACACCACCCAAACCAACAGCCCTTACATCGGCGTTCGCCAGCAATTTCATCCGCTGATGGATGCCTCGCTCTTCAAAACCTTCCCGATTCGCCAGGGAATGACCTTCGAGATTCGCGGTGAATTCTTCAACGTGCTGAATATGACGGACTTCGGTACGCCGAACACATCGATCGGCAGTTCCGCCTTCGGCTCTGTCTCATTGTTGCAGGTCAACGACCCGCGCATGGGACAGCTTACGGCGCGGCTGAATTTCTAACCCGCGCCTCCTTCGCTGTGGACCTCCGAAATGCATCCGATAAATCGGAGGTCCACGCATTCTCAATCTTTTTCAGAGACATCTCCCATGCGGAGACGTGTGCGCCCACAGAAGCAGCATCGCGGAATCGCGGAGTGGGCGTCGCGCAAGGTATAAATCAGGATGAATTCAAGGCGGAAAAGATCTCTACTGCAGGTTCTCTTTGCGGCCGGCCTGCTCGTCGCAGCGCAAGGCCGGGCACGCAGCCAACAGGATGCATTGCGCGCCGGATTCCAGAACCCTCCATCGGCGGCGGAACTTCGCTGCTACTGGTGGTGGCTCAACGGCAACACTACGGAAGACACCATCACAGCCGACCTCGAAGCCATGAAGTCGCACGGCTACGGAGGCGCCATTCTCGTCGATGCCGACGGTTCGGGTCAGCAGGGCAACCTCGAGGTCCGCACGGGTCCGGCCATCGGCAGTCCGCGGTGGATGGCCCTGTTTGTTCACGCGCTGGCCGTGGCGCAAAAGCTTGGACTCGAGATCAGCCTCAATGTGACCAGCCGCTGGGATGTGGGCATTATCGGCGGTGCCACGGTTGCTCCCGAGGACGCCATGAAGCTCATGACCTGGTCGCGCGTCATGGTACAGGGCGGCGGCGCAAGGAGAGTTCCACTCGCCGCGCCGCCACGGGAGAACGGCTTTTACCGGCCTATCGCAGTCCTCGCCTATCCACTGCGCCATGGAGCCGCGCTGCCTGGGTCGCCGGAGAGCCATCGTGCTCCCATCCTCAATCTGGGCTTCAAATCAGCTTCCATGGAAACTGGCTTTTCCATGCCCGCATCCGACCAGGCGATGAAGGACAAACCCGCGGTGCCGGGCGAGGAGGATGCCGAGGCCGGCGAGGTGGTCGACCTGAGTTCGCGCCTCGATGCGAGCGGAGATCTGGATTGGAATTTCCCGCGGGGGACGTGGGAGGTTCTGCGCATTGGCTACACCGACACGCCGAAGCGCCTGACGGACGCCGCGGGACGGCCGCTCGGCCTGCCGCTCGACGCCATGAGCGCGGAGGCCTTCGACCACTACTGGCGGGATTTCGTTACGCCCCTGCTCGACGCGGCAAAGCCCTACCTCGGCACAAGCCTGCGCTACCTCGTCACCGATAGCTGGGAGGCCGGCGGAACGAACTGGACGGATGGATTTCGCGAGGAGTTCAAGCGCCGCCGCGGGTACGATCCGCTGCCGTATCTGCCCATCGCCGCCGGACGCATCCTCGACAGTCGCGAGACCAGCAACCGCTTCCTCTTCGATCTGCGCCGCACCGTCGCCGACCTGATCGCGCAGAACTACTACGACCGCTTTGCGGATCGTGCCCGCAAGTGCGGTCTGGGTACGCATCCCGAGGCAGGCGGCCCGCACGGCGCGCCTATCGACGCGCTCGAAAACTTCCGCAGCTCGTCCTTTCCCCAGACCGAGTTCTGGGTGGTTTCGGGAACCCACCGCGTTACCGAGGAGCAGAGATTCTTTGTCAAGGAAGCCTCCAGCGCCGCGCACATCTACGGCAAGCAGTTCGTAGCCGCCGAAGGGCCTACCAGCATGAATCCAGATGCATGGTCGGAGTCCCTGAACGGCGATCTCGAGCCCGCATTCGACCAGGCGCTCACGGAGGGATTGAATCGGCTCTTCTGGCACGAGTTCACCTCGTCTCCCGCAGAGTATGGATTGCCCGGCCAGGAGTATTTTGCCGGCACGCACCTCAATCCCAACGTCACCTGGTGGAATCAGGCCGGGCCATTTCTCCGCGCCCTCAATCGCGCCCAGTTCTTGATGCAGCAGGGCCGATCCGTGGGCGACCTCCTATATTTTTACGGCGATCAGGTGCCGGGATTCGTGCGCGTCCGCAGCGACGATCCGGCGCATGTGGGGCGCGGATACGACTACGACGTCGTCGATCAAGATGCGCTCCTCCACCGCATCGAGTTTCACGGCGCGGGCCTGCGCACGCCGGAGGGGATCGATTATCGCGCCCTTGCGCTTCCCGCTTCCCGCCGCATCTCCTATGCCGCGCTCCAGTGGATCGCACGATTTGTGCGGCAGGGCGGCGCGGCCGTTGGTGCGAAGCCGGCGGGACCGCTCGGGTTGACGCCCGCCGGCGAAGAAACCGCGTACCGGCGCATCGCGGATGCGATGTGGGCGGGTTGCCGAGGCGGCGCACCTTCGGCCCGGTACGGCAAGGGCACGATCTATTGCTCGGCGAACGCGCGCGCGGCGCTGGCCGCAATGGGTGTTGCTCCGGATTTCTCCTATCGGCTGCATGCTGCAAGCGGCGGCTCCGGGGCTGCGCCAGCCTTCGAGTTCGTTCACCGGCGAACGGCAACCGCCGAGATCTACTTCGTCCGCAACACGCAGCCCCGCGAGCTCCAGGCGGCGCTCTCGTTCCGGGTGAGCGGTCGCGCGCCGGAATTGTGGAACGCCGGCGACGGAGCGGCGGTTACCGCGCCCGCCTACACGGAAACGCAAGACGGCCGCACGGAGATCCCTCTCACCTTCCCCGCCAAAGGGTCGGTCTTTGTCGTCTTTGCGCGCCCTGCACGGCGCCATCTGGTCAAAATCGAGAAGGATGGAACCCTGGTCTTTCCCTCGATCGATCAGGGCGCGGGCGTCTTTGCCGACGGAGACCGGGGATTTGTCGCAACCGCTCCGGGCGCTTACACGGCAATGGACTCGGAGGGAAACCGGAAGACCTTCGCCGTGAGCGCCGCGCAACTCGAAGCGCCCGCCGCCGCTTCCTGGACGCTCTCCTTTCCCGCCGGATGGGGTGCGCCTTCGTCGGTCCCCGTGCAGCGATTTGAGTCCTGGACGCAATCGGCGGACCCCGGCATCCGCTACTTCTCGGGTACGGCAGTCTATCGCACCACCGTGAAAGTTCCAGCCAGCCTAGCCGCTTCCAGCCGACAGGTTTGGCTCCAACTCGGCCAGGTGCGCGAGATCGCCACCGTCCGGGTGAACGGCCGCGAAGCCAATACGCTTTGGCGGCAGCCCTTCGCCGCACGCATCGATCCTTTCCTTCGCGCAGGCGACAACGTCGTCGAAGTCGAGGTTTCCAACCTGTGGCCGAATCGTCTCATCGGCGATCAGCAGCCCGGGGCCACACGGAAGTTCACCCGCACCAACGTGCGTGCCTATACCGCAGACTCTCCTCTGCTTCCTTCCGGCATTCTCCAGCCCGTTCTGCTCACAATCGGGACTTTGGTGAAATGAACACCTGCATTAGGTTCAATGCCGCAAAAGACGTTCGCCGTGCCGCATCGCTTGTAGTCATAATCCCGTCGCGCAACCTGACCGCGCTGCATCGGAATTAGAGGCAGCGTATCTTCATGCAGCACGGTCGGCTTTTCATCGACGCAAACTACAGGTTCAGTTTCCGATAAAGGCTTTTCGTATGTTTTGAGTACGTCCTCCATGCGGTCAGGCTTTCGGCCAGCGGCGCGGGATCCATTTCAAACAACAGCGGAGACTCGGCCGGAGGAGACTTCCTGGGCTTGATCGCCCTTTCATGCTAGCCAGCTACTCACCCCGCAGGTGCAAAAAATCGCCCTCTGCGCCTCGCCTCATACTCTTCCCGCCCGCATTCCACGCGCACCCACACGCGCCCCTCAGCTCCCACACGAAAATTACCGGCGGATTGGGGATCGCGGCTCGCTCTCGACTTTGCCCCCATCGGCCTTCTATCCTCAAAGGTTGGGCGCATTTTTCCCTCATCCCGCGGCCCGCAAAAGGTTCTCACGACGCCTATGAGCATGAACACGATCGCCATTCATCTGCCTGACGGCTCCATCCGCGAAGTACCGCCCGGCACGACGCCGCTCGATATCGCCAACTCCATTTCGCCGCGGCTTGCCGCAGCCAGTGTTGTTGCGCGCATCGCTCCCGTAGCCGCAACCGCTGCCGAAGATTTCGGCAGCACGCCGGTCAACGAAGATTCCGGCGAGGCCGCCATGTACGGCACTGAAGACGCTGCCGCGACGCGGCTGATCGATCTCACAGCGCCGCTTACAGCAAACGTTAAGCTCGAACTGCTCAAAGAGAGCGATCCTGACGCGCTCAAGGTGCTGCGCCACTCGGCTGCGCATGTGCTCGCCACGGCCGTTCTTGAGCTGTTCCCCGAGACCAAGCTCGGGCACGGACCCGCCACCGATTCGGGATTTTTTTACGATTTCTACCGCGAAAAGCCGTTCACGCCCGAGGATCTGGCCGCGATCGAAGCCAGGATGGCCGAGGTGGTGGCGCGCAACGAACCGTTCACGCACGAATTTGCTCCAAGAGATAGATCGCTGGAAGCGTTTCAGCGAGACGGCGACTTCATGAAGACGCACTTCGTCACGAAATTCACGGAGCCGGGCGCCGAGGTGAGCTTCTACCGCAACGGCAAGTTTGTCGACTTCTGCCGCGGCCCGCACCTGCCCTCGACCGGCCGCGTCAAAGCGTTCAAGGTGACAAACCTGGCCGGCGCCTACTGGCTCGGCGACGAGAAGAATCCGCAACTGCAGCGCGTCTACGGCACGGCCTTCTTCTCGAAGAAGGACCTCGACGAGCACTTCGCGCGACTGGAGGAAGCCGCGCGCCGCGATCATCGCGTTTTAGGAAAGCAATTAGACCTCTTCAGCATTCAGGATCTCGCCGGCGCGGGCCTCATCTTCTGGCATCCCAAGGGCGGCATCATTCGCAAGATCATGGAAGACTGGATGCGCGAAGAGTGCCTCCGCCGCGGCTATCAGCTCGTCTACACGCCGCACGTGGCCCGCGTAAATTTGTGGCAGACCTCCGGCCATGAGGGCTTTTACGCTGGCAACATGTTTACGCCCATGGAGCTTGACGATGCGATGTATCGCATGAAGCCCATGAACTGCCCGTTCCACATTCTCATCTACAAGAACACGCCCAAGAGTTATCGCGATCTGCCAGTGCGCTACGCCGAGCTCGGCAATGTGTACCGTTACGAGCGCTCCGGAACCATGCACGGCCTGCTGCGCGTGCGCGGCTTTACGCAGGACGACGCGCACATCTTCTGCACGCCCCAGCAGATTGAGAGCGAAGTGGCCGCGTGTATCGAGTTTGCCGAGGCTGTCCTCAAGACCTTCGGTTTCAAGGAGTACAAGGTCGAGCTTTCTACGTGGGATCCGAACGACCGCGCCCATTACGCCGGCTCGGATGAGAACTGGAACCTCGCCATCCGTTCGCTCGACAACGTGCTCAAGGCGAAAGGGATTCCCTACAAGACCATCCCCGGCGAAGCCGCCTTCTACGGGCCCAAGATCGACGTCAAGCTCGTCGATGTGCTCGGCCGCCTCTGGCAGCTTTCGACGGTTCAATTCGACTTCAACCTGCCGGCGCGCTTCGAGCTGGAATATGTCGGCGAAGACGGCGAACGCCACCAGCCGGTGATGGTGCATCGCGCACTGTTCGGCTCCGTCGAGCGTTTTTTTGGCGTGCTTATCGAGCACTACGCCGGAGCGTTTCCACTGTGGCTCGCGCCCGTGCAGATCGGTCTCGTGCCCATCAGCGAGCGCCACACTGCCTACGCGCAAAAGGTGGAAGCTGCGCTGAAAGAAGCAGGCCTCCGTGTCGAAACCGACGTGCGCAACGAGAAGATGAACGCCAAGATCCGCGACTTCGCCAACCAGAAGACGCCCTACATCCTCGTCTTCGGCGACAAGGAAGAAGCCGCCGGTACAGTCAGCGTACGCACCCGGGGCAAAGGCGACCAGGGCTCGATGCCGCTCGACGCCTTCATCGCCAAAGCCAAAGAACTGGTGGCATCACAGTCGACCGAGCTATGAGCTTAACGGGCGCGACGCAAGTTGCGCCCGCTAACTTTCCGGTTCGACAACGCGTCAACTACGCGTTAATCGCCATTCCTTCGACGGCGCCATAGCCGTCGAGCATGGCCTCGGCCAGCGTTGGGTGGGCATGGACGGTGAACATCAACTCGTCTACGGTGCCTTCGAGCTCCATCACCGCGACAGCTTCGGCGATCAGCTCCGTGGCCTGCGGCCCGATAATGTGCACGCCCAGAATCTCGCCGTACTTCGCGTCGGCAATCACCTTCACAAAGCCGTCGTGACTGCCCACGATCGTGGCCTTCGAGTTGCCGGCAAACGGAAACTTGCCGACCTTGATCGCCAATCCCTTTTCTTTGCACTGCGCCTCGGTCAAGCCCGCGCTGCCGATCTGTGGATCGGTGTACGTGCAGCCCGGAATGCGTTCGCGGCGCACCGGCCGGTATTTGCGCCCCGCGATCTTCGCCATCGCCACCATGCCGCTCATCATGCCCACGTGCGCCAGTTGCGGCAGCCCCGCCACAATGTCGCCGACGGCAAAAACGCCCGCCTCGGCCGTCTCCTGCGCCTCGTTCACCTTCACAAATCCGCGATCCAGCTCAGCGCGCGTCTTTTCGAGGCCGATCCCTTCCGTGCGTGGAGTGCGGCCCACGGCGACCAGAACCTTCTCGGCCTCTTTCACCTGCGGCTTGCCGTTTGCGTCGGTGTAGCTGACGCGCACTCCCGTCGCGGTTTTTTCCACCTTCTCCACTTTTGCACCGGTGCTTGTCTCGATTCCGCGCTTGCGGAAAAGGCGGGCGAGTTCTTTCGAAATCTCCTCGTCTTCCACTGGAACCAGTCGCGGCAGAAATTCGAGAATCGTCACCTCCGCGCCGAAGCTGCGGAAGATCGACGCGAATTCGACGCCGACCGCGCCCGCGCCGATCACGATGAGCGACTTGGGCGGCGCGTTCAGGTTCAGAATCTCGATGTTCGTCAGGATCGTGTCGTCGGCCTTCAATCCCGGCAGGAGCTTCGCCTCCGATCCGGTCGCCAGCAGCACGTTTTTCGCCTTCACCTGGCTCTTCGCGCCGCTTGACTCCACTTCCACCGCATGCACGCCGCTTTGTGCTGGACCGGTCACTCGTCCAAAACCAGAAAAAAGAGCGATCTTATGCTTCTTCATCAGGAATTCGAGGCCCTTGACGTGCTTCGTGACGATGGCATTCTTGCGCGCCAGCACGGCTGGCCAGTCGAGTTCGCGCGCCTCAACGCCCTTGATGCCGAACTCTGCGGCGTCTTTCATGTAGTCCCACAACTCCGCGCTGAACAGCAGCGCCTTGGTGGGAATGCAGCCCACGTGCAGGCACGTTCCGCCCAGCTTTGGGTTCGCGTCGATCAAGGCGACCTTGAGCCCGTATTCCGCACCGCGGATCGCCGCCGTATATCCGGCCGGCCCGCCGCCAATCGCCACCACGTCGTAAATCGTCTCTGCATTCGTCTCAGGCACAGGAAACTCCATTCCAGCGTCGCCGCTTGCTCTCGGCAAGCCATGGTAACCATCTTGTCCGCGCTGTGTGCGGGCCAGGATGTGAAAGCACAAGAATCAACGTTCTCAGTTTAAATCGAGTACGCTGCTCACCTGTTCTTCTGCCTCCCGCAGCGTCTCCGGCTCATCGCCGAACCGCTCGATCCAGTGGACCTCCGGCTCGCGACGAAACCACGTCATCTGCCGCTTGGCGTAGTTGCGATGGCCCTGCTTGGCGGCCTTGATCGCATCGTCCAGGCTCAGCGATCCATCCAGGACTCCGCGCGCCTGTCTGTATCCCAACGAATCGAGCGCCTTCACGGGCCCGAAGCGCGCGAGCAGCCCGCGCGTCTCTTCGACCAGCCCTGCGGCAAACATCTCCGCGCAGCGCCGGTTCAGGCGCTCGTAGAGCGCGGCACGCGGCGGACTCAGCCCGATGCGCAGGAGGCGAAATCCCGTCAACGGATTCTTTCCCTCGTTTTGGAGAAGAGTCGAGAGGGGTGAACGCGCCTCCAGACAGACCTCGATGGCGCGAATCAGCTTGGGGCTATCGTTGGCGTGAATCCGATCGGCAGTCGCTGGATCCAGCCGCGCAAGCAGCCGATGAAGCCAGCCGGACCCATGACGCTCCATGCTTTGACGCAAGCGGGCCCGTAGCTTTTCTTGCCGCCCAGGCCCGGCAAACAAACCTTCGGTCAGCGCACGCAGATAGAGTCCCGTTCCCCCGGTCACAATCGGCAGGTGGCGCTTCCGCGCTCCAATCTCTTGGAGGCGCTCTCGAGCCAGTCGGGAGTAGGCGCCCGCGGTGAACGGCTCATCCGGGTCGGCCACGTCGATCAGGTGGTGCGGCGCGCGGTTCCGTTCTTCGCGCGTGGGTTTCGCCGTACCGAGTTCCATGCCGCGATACACTGCCACCGAGTCGCAGCTCACGATTTCGCCGTTGAAGCGCGCGGCCAACTCGAGCGAAAGCGCGGTCTTTCCGCTCCCGGTCGGCCCCAGGAGAATCACGACCAGCGGGTCGCGTGAAAGCAGAGTATCCCTGCTGATCCCTGATTCCTGATCCACGATCCCTGTCATTACCACCGCCACCACCCCGCGGGAAAGATCCATTTCGGATTGGTGTGCACGAGCCACCAGAGGCAAACCATGCCGGCCAGAATCACCAGCCCGAAGGTCTGGTTGCGGCGGTAGGCGCGCATCTGCCGCTCGCGCGCCTCCCTCTCGGCGACCTGCTGGAAGTATGGTTTGATGCGGGTTCCGGTCATCTACCAATCCTTGTGGTACGATCTGGCTGATCGTCACGCATCAGTATAGGGGAACGGTCCCTTTGATTTGTTATGCCGGTTTGACTTTCCGCCCCCGCATTGCCGACGATAGTTCTTCCGGTCTTTTTCTGGTTTTGGATGAGTTCTGCAGGAAGGTATAGATGAAGGTTCTGATACTGGGTTCGGGCGGCCGTGAGCACGCGCTGGCCTGGGCAATTGCGCGAAGTCCACGCGTAACGGAGATTGTTTGTGCGCCTGGCAACGGCGGCATGGCGCAAATGGCCCGCTGCGTTCCCGTCGACCTGAAAGACCTCGACGCCATGGTACGTCTGGCAGAAGCCGAGCGGCCGGGGCTGACTGTCGTCGGACCGGAGCAGCCGCTATCGCTCGGCATTGTGGATGCGCTCCGCGAGCGTGGCCTGCGCGTCTTTGGGCCTACGCGCGCTGCGGCGATGCTCGAAACCAGCAAGGGTTTTGCCAAGCAGTTCCTGAAGCGGCACAACATTCCCACCGCAAACTACGCCATCTGCTCCAACGCCGCCGAGGTAAACAAAATCATTGAGATGTTTCATGCGCCGATTGTGGTCAAGGCCGACGGTCTCTTCGCGGGCAAGGGCGTAATCGTCTGCCCCTCGCGTCACACCGCCGTCGAAGCCGCACAGGGCCTGTTTTCCGGAGCATTGCTGGGCGAAACCGCGCAGCAGATTGTCATCGAGGAGTTCCTCGAAGGCGACGAGATCAGCTTTCTCTGTCTGAGCGACGGCAAGCACGTGGCGCCCCTGGTTCCGTCGCAGGATCACAAGCGCGTGGGCGAGGGGGACACTGGCCCCAACACCGGCGGCATGGGTGTCTACTCCACCGATGTGCTTCTCGATCCCGCCATGTCGGAGTGGATTCTGCGCCACATTGCCGAACCGACCGTTGCTGGCATGGCCGCCGAGGGCGCGCCTTTTAGCGGTGTGCTCTATTGCGGCCTCATGATGACCGCGCGCGGCCCGCAGGTGCTGGAGTTCAACGCGCGGTTCGGCGATCCCGAAACGCAGGCCATCCTGGTCCGCCTGGAGAGCGATCTGGTCGATGCGCTTGAAGCCTGCATCGACGGCCGTCTGGCCGAGACCTCGTTGCGCTGGTCCGCGGGCGCATCGGCCTGCGTGGTGGCCAGCTCCGGCGGCTATCCCGGCAGCTACAAGACCGCTCTGCCCATCGCCGGCCTGGCAGCCGCGGCCCAGGTTCCTGGAGTCGAGGTCTTCCATGCGGGCACGGCGCTCAAAGACGGGCAGATACTCACTGCCGGCGGCCGCGTGCTGGGCGTCACCGCCGCCGCAGACTCCCTTCGCCAGGCACTCGACCGTGCCTACCAGGCCATGGCGGAGATCTCTTTTGAGGGAATGTACTACCGGCGCGACATTGGCCATCGTGCACTGAAGTAGCAGCAGGCCGGCAGGTCAGGCAACTACCACGTCAGCCAGACCCGCGCTGCTCGAACTACATTGCCACACCAGCGCGGAGCGCAAGCTTGTCCACGGAACCCCTGCGGCACACCGCCTTTCAGTCATCCGCAGCGGCAGGCTCCGGGGCAGCGAGCTGCATTGCCTGCCGCTTCTGGAAGCACGAGCGGCAAAGCACGGGGCGGCCCTGCGTCGGTTTGAAAGGCACTGTCGTCTCCGCCCCGCACGCTGAGCATGTTGTGCGAGTTTCAGGCCTCACTCTTTGGCCATTGCGGGCACGCTTTGCCTTGCACTGCTTGCAGTGTCTGGGGTCGTTTTTAAATTGTTTATCGTGGAAGAAGAGCTGTTCGCCTGCCGTAAAAACGAATTCGGCGCCGCAATCGACACACTTCATGACACGATCGGTGAATTCCATGGCCAACTTGCCTTACAGGGAGTCACACCGACATCGCTCATGGCTCTATCAGGAACTTGCCGGTCTCGGTTCCCTGTTCCTTTCCTATGGCATAACAAGGGCCCGGACCGCATATAAAAGATCAGCGGTATTTAAGAATAGTCCTGCGCACCAGACAACGTAAGGTTGGCACACAATGCAGAATGAACACGCCAAAAGCATGCTAGACTGCCAATCGCGCTTCTCTGAGTTCTGCGGGGTTTCTGCATGATGCGGCATGAGCCGTACAATGCCACATTGTTGCGGAAGCTTTGATCGACGGAAAATAAAGAAGCACTATAGTTTGTTGCGCCGAAGCGCCGTACCGTTCTCTTTATTGGGTTTGGCGGCTTTCCTCTTTCTATCGAAAGCCGCCGGAACGGTCTATCTCGCAACGGATAAATGAATCAGTCCTGCTCTTTGCGAGCCTTTTTACGATTCCGCTTACGCGCCAGTGCTGCTTTGACGCGACGCTTCTCACCGGGCTTCAGGTAGTAGGAGTGACGTTTAACTTCCTTGATAATGTCCTCCTGCTGTACCTTCCGCTTGAACCGGCGCAGTGCGTTTTCCAGCGGTTCGCCTTCTTGAACGCGAACCTCAGCCAAGTTTTCCCACCTCCAAACCTGCCTGCAAGGCTTTTATCATCATACCCAACTTTGATCTGGCAGCCAAGATGAATCTCTCATAGACTCAATCTTTTTAAGAGGTTCCGCAACTCGGAATTTCCGCCCCTTGATCCTTTTGCGTCTGCCGTGGGAGCCTGGATCCCCAGGAAATATCCGGCGCGCGATTACACTCTTAACGAGAGTCGAAAATGATCCGAACCTACCACGGCCACTCGCCCCAGATCCACCCCAGTTGTTACATTGACGTCTCGGCACAGATTATCGGGGATGTCACGATCGGCGAGCGCGCCTCCGTCTGGATGAACGCCGTCCTGCGCGGCGACGTGAACTCGATTCGCGTCGGCTCCTGCTCCAACGTGCAGGACTGTTGCGTCCTTCACGGCCAGCGCAACCTCTATCCCGTCATTGTGGGCGACTGGGTGACCATCGGCCATAACGCCACGGTGCATGGGTGCGTCGTGGAGGATATGTGCATCATCGGCATGGGGGCGCGCGTGCTCAACGGCAGTCGCATCGGCGAGGGTTCGATTATCGCTGCCGGGGCTGTGGTCCCAGAGCATACGGTCGTGCCCCCGCGCACGCTCTGGGCCGGGGTTCCCGCGAAACTCCGCCGCGAACTCGCTGACAAAGACCGCGAACTGATCCGCGAATACGCACAGAATTACCTGGATTATGTGGAGATCTACCGCAACGATCCGCCGCGGATCGTTGGCGGCTCGTAGTTCGCAGTTTCCTTGTCCCCACTGCGAACTAAGAATCGTGAATTTTCCGCTGACCCCTGAAACCTGAACCCTGCTTCTCACACTGGCAGCGGGTTCCGGCCTGAGAAGAATTTGCGCTGGTGCCAGTAGGGGTATACCGGCTCGACGGCGCTGGCCTTGTCCAGCTCCGCTACCTGGGCAGCCGTAAGATTCCAGCCGGCAGCGCCCAGGTTCTGGCGCAGTTGCTCTTCGTTGCGCGCGCCAATGATGACAGACGAAACCGTGGGCCGCTGCAGCAGCCAGTTGAGCGCCACCTGAGGAACGGTTCTCCCAGTCTCCGCAGCCGCGGCATCGAGCGCATCGACCACTCGGTAGAGGTGCTCATCCGGAACTGCCGGCCCGGCGTCGGCGATCGAGTGCAGGCGGCTTACCGTGGGCAACGGGTGCCCACGGCGGATCCTGCCGGTCAGGCGTCCCCAGCCAAGCGGGCTCCAGATGAGCGCGCCGACCTTTTGATCGAGCGCGAGCGGCATCAGTTCCCACTCGTATTCGCGGCCCAGCAGCGAGTAGTACAACTGGTGCGCGACAAAGCGCGTCCAGCCGTAACGGTCAGCCACGGCAAGGGATTTCATCAGGTGCCAGCCGGAGAAGTTCGAGCAGGCGATATAGCGCACCTTGCCCTCGCGCACAAACTGATGGAGTGTCTGCTGCACCTCTTCGATCGGCGTCAGCGCATCGAAGCCGTGCAGGTGGTAGATGTCGACGTAGTCGGTACCGAGCCGCCGCAAACTATCCTCGAGTGCGCGGCGCAGATGGTAGCGCGAAGAGCCTTCTTCATTCGGGCCGGGACCGGCAGGAAATCCCAACTTGGTGGAGATGAGCACTCGATCGCGTTTGCCCGCGAGCGCCTTGCCCAGAATCTCCTCGGAGCGGCCGTCAGAGTAGCCGTTGGCGGTGTCGAAGAGATTCACACCGGCATCAAGGCAGATGTCGATGAGACGCCGCGCCTCGTCGACCTCGGTTGCGCCGAAGCCTTTGAAAAACTCGTTGGCGCCGCCAAAGGTCGCAGTGCCAAAACTCAGTGCGGAGACTTTGAGGCCGGAGCCTCCCAGAAGGCGATATTCCATGGCTTTTGGATGCGCTCCCCGGCGCGAGGTTGCCGTTCGGAAATGGATGGGATAGGAAATTTTACGTTGTGACCGGAATCGTGAACAGCAAATGCAGATCCTTCGACTCGGTCGCCGCAGCGGCCTCGCTCAGGACAGCAAAGTCATCCATCCCTCTGACCACTGACACCTGATCCCTGAATCCTGCTCTTAACAGTTCAGCACGTCCTGCAGCTTGCTCAGGGTGCGGTGCAGATCCTTGTCGGATCGGCGCTGCTCGTCGATCTTGGCGATCGAGTGCATCACCGTGGTATGGTGCTTGTTGCCGAACTGGCGTCCGATCTCGGGCAGGCTTGCTTCGGTCATCTGCTTGGCCAGGTACATGGCGATCTGCCGCGGCACCACGACGTTACGCGAATTATTTTTTTGTTTGAGGTCGGCGATCTTCATGCCGAACTGCTCAGCCACGGCGCGCTGAATCGCCTCGATGGTGATTTTGCGCACCTGCATGTCGATGAACTGCTTGAGACACTGCTGCGCCGCCGCGAGCGTAATCTCCATGCGGTTCAACTGGCACCACGCGATCAGCCGCACCAGCGCGCCTTCGAGTTCGCGCACATTTGTGCGTACGTTCGAGGCCACAAACAGCGCCACGTCGGTGGGCAACTGCGCCTGCTCGCTCTCGGCCTTCTTCAGCAGGATCGCGACCTTCGTCTCCAGATCGGGCGGCTGAATGTCGGCGATCAGGCCCCACTCGAAACGCGAGCGCAGCCGCTCTTCGATCTCGGTCAGTTCCTTGGGCGGGCGGTCCGAGGCGATGACCACCTGCTTCATCGACTCGTGCAGGGCGTTGAAGGTGTGGAAGAACTCTTCCTGCGTGCGCTCCTTCTGCGAGATGAACTGAATGTCGTCAATCAGGAGCACATCCACCGTGCGGAAGCGGTCGCGAAAGCTCGTCATGCGATCGTTGCGGATGGAGTTGATCATCTCGTTTGTGAACTTTTCCGCCGAGACGTAGCAGATGTTCGACACGGGCTGGCGGCGCTTGACCTCGTGGCCGATGGCGTGCATCAGGTGCGTCTTGCCCATGCCCACGCCGCCATAGAGGAACAGCGGGTTGTAGGCCCGCGAAGGACGCTCGGCCACGGCCAGAGACGCGGCGCGCGCAAACTGGTTGCCGTTTCCAATGACGAAGGCGTCGAAGGTGTAGCGCGGATTCAGCTGCGCAGCGGTCGACCAGTCGAACCGTCCCTGCTCTGGGACGCGTGTGGCCGGCGGCGGTGGCGCCGTGGGCGCATGGCTCGGAACCGGACCGAAACCGCCATCCTTGCGCTGCGGCGGAATCGATGGATCGTCCTCCATCGTCACGAAGCTCACGTCGTCGAACTCGAGCCCGTGCAGATCGATGGCTTCCTGAATCAGGTCGCCGTACCTTTCGCCGATATGCTGGAACTCCGGCGATGGCACACGCACGTAGAGCGTACGTCCTGCGGCATGGCTGTAGCGCGTGGGCTTCAGCCATGTCTCGAACGATTGCCGGATTACCTTCTTCTCAAGGGCTGAGAGGATCTGGAGCCAGGGGTTCATTGCCGGAGCCGGCGAAGTTGCAAATGCCATCGTACAATCCTTGCCTCAACCGCCAGCGGCCTAGTGTGCCCGGCGGTCGCAAATACAGCTTTCAGGCGAAGGTCCCCCGGCACGCAAAGCTCAGTGCTTTCCGCTCACTTACCGGCGACCGGTTACCTGTCCGTAGCTGATGCGCTCCCTAAGACTTTCGACCCTGGGAGCTTTCTTGAATGAAACTCAAACGCGGGATCGTTGAAACCTCAAACGAAATTTCCTGATCGGTCCCGATAGTAGCACATCTTGACCCCGTTGCAATGCCTCTTTCACATAACTTTCTTGCCTCACGAAAAGTTGCACCAGGCATGGTGAAAGTAGCATCGATTCCACGTTGCTTTGGTAATGTTACCGCGAGAATATCACGCCGAAGTTCGCCGCGAAACGTTTCGCAGAATGAATTGCGGTCTCGATCGATCTTATCTTGATCCAGCGCCATCGCGCCGTGGCGCTGGATTCTGAACTCCGCCTGCGATATACTCAAAAAGTCGACTACAGGCAGATCTTTTTGAGAAACAGGAGCGGGTCACGATGCCCAAACGTACATTTCAACCCAACCGCCGCAGCCGCGTGAAAAAGCACGGCTTTCGGGCGCGCATGAAGACCAAGTCCGGCGCCGCCGTGCTCAGCCGCCGTCGCGCCGCGGGCCGCAAGCGCGTCTCGGTCAGCGCAGGATTCCGCGACTAGCTTCGCCCGGCGCTCGCCTTCGAGCGCACTGCGCAGCCGAGCGAAGCCGTACTTCCTCGAGTCTTCCTCATGAACCCAGTTTCCAGACCTGCTCAACGCCAGACTTTGGCGGCAGCGCGTCTGCGCAAGCACGCCGACTATCAGCGCGCCTATGCGGCTGCGCGCAAACGGCAATCCACCTCGATGAGCTGGTTCCTGGCGCCGCAGACGTGTGCAAAGCAGGGCTCGATTCTTCCGGGCGGGCCGCGCGTCGGTCTCACCGTCGGCAAGGTTTTGGGCAAAGCCACCGAACGCAACCGCATCAAGCGCCGGATGAAGGAAGTCTTGCGCCGTCACGTCGAACTGCTGCCCAGGGGGTTCGATCTCATTCTGCATCCCCGCCGCACCGTGCTCACGATGGAATTTGCGCAACTTGAGGCGGAGATCGTGCGTATTCTGAAACAGGCGGGGGATCTGGCCCAGAGCGAGGCCTTGCACGGGTTTCGATCGCCTGCCGAGCAACTTGGATCATGACGCGCATTCTGCTTGCACTTCTCGCGTTCTATCGCCGCTGGCTTTCGCCCGCGCTGCATACGCTGAGTCCTGGCCGGTGCAAGTTCATTCCCACCTGCTCCGAGTACGCATCCATCGCCATTGCGACGCACGGTCCCTTGCGGGGTTGCGCGCTGGCGGCGTGGCGTCTGGTGCGCTGCCATCCCTTTACGCCCGGCGGTCTCGATCCAGTTCCTCCGCTAAGCCGGCCTGACTCTCCGGCGTCCCCCCGGCCCGTTCCCCCTGCCCGCGAACCATTACCATAGAGGAAGTGGCGGCCAAAAGGCTGTCATTCCCAAACGATAGGACGTATCCTTTGCCCGAAATTCAGAATCCCAATCTTCAGTCGCAGGGCTCAGGCGGTGGCGGAGGCGATATGCGCTCCACCATGGCCTTCATGTTGATGGCTATGGCAGCCATTCTTGGCTACCAGTTCTTTTTTGCAAAGCCCAAGCCGAGCCAGCAGACGCCCGCGCAGACGCAGTCCCATTCTGTCGCGTCCTCTTCTAACGCTGCTTCGGCGGCGCAGGGCCAAGGCCCGGCCACTGCCGCTTCGGCATCTGCACCCGCGGCTACACCGCGGATCTCGGCCGCGGCTGAGTCCACCACGACAGTCGAAAACGAGTTCTACAAGATCGTCTTCACCAATCGTGGCGCGCAGGTCGAGCACTGGATTCTGAAGAAGTACAAAGACTCCGCGGGCAAGCCCCTGGACCTGGTGCAGCCGGAGGCAGCCACCCGCTTCGGGCTTCCACTCGCGCTCTTCACTTACGAGCCTGCACTCACCAAGCAGCTTAACGACGCGCTCTACCAGATCAGTTACAGCGGAGCACAACCCGTGGCGACGGGGGTTCTGCTTGCACCCACGGCAATTACCTTTCACTACGCGTCGAATGGAGTTGATGCCGTCAAGACCTTCCGCTTCGACGCGACCTACGTCATTACCATCGAAACACAGGTGAAGCGCAACGGCCAGCCGGTGCGCGCGCTCGTCGAGTGGCCTGCCGGCCTCGGCGACATGGAAGAGTTCCATCAGACGGGGATGATGCCGTCGCAGGGACGAACCCCCTCATTCTTTGCCTGGTCCATCGGCGGCAAGTCGGATACGCTGACCGCGGCCAAAGTCAGCGGCAACAACACCATCGATGAGCCGTATCAGTATGCCGGCATCATGGATCAGTATTTCGCCGCGGCGTTTTTGCCCACTGTGCCCGATCGCACCACTCTTGTCACGCTGCACAACGCGATCGAACTGCCGAACACCCCCTCCGATCCCAGCAGTAAAAAGACTCCGGCCGACGTGCTCGGCCTCGCCATCGGCGACACCAGCGGGCTTACGCGCGTGCGCTTGTTTGCCGGACCCAAGGCGACCGATCTGCTCAAGTCCATTCATGCCACGGGCCCTGACGGCAAACTGGATGGGCCATCCCTCGATCCGCTCATCGACTTCGGCTGGTGGGCCTTCATCGCCAAACCGCTCTATCTGATGCTTCGCTTCATCGTCACGCACGGCATCGGAAACTGGGGATGGGCCATCATCCTTTCCACGGTGATCCTGAACCTGACTCTGCTGCCCACGCGTATCACGGCCACCAGGTCTTCCCTGAAGATGATGCGCATTCAGCCCAAGGCCGACGCCATCAAGAAGCGCTACGCGCATCTGAAGATGAACGACCCCAAGAAGGCTGAGATGAACACCGAGATGATGGCGCTTTACAAGGCCGAAGGCGTCAACATGTACGGCAGTTGCCTGCCCATGATGATTCCGATGCTGCTCCTGTGGCCTTACTTTCGCGTCCTGCTGAACGCGGTGGAACTGCGCCAGGCGCACTGGTTGTGGCTGCCCGATCTCTCGCAGCCCGACCCGACCTACATTCTCCCCATCTTCATCATCGTGAGCATGTTCTTCACGCAATACATCACGCCCTCGCCCGGCATGGATCCCGCGCAGCGGCGCATGATGGCTTTCATCATGCCCCTCTTCTTCGGGTTCATGCTGCTGCACTATCCCTCGGGGCTGGCGCTCTACTGGGGCACCGGCAACCTGATCATGCTGGCGATGCAGATCGGCATTAATCGCTCGCACTGGGGCCGCGAGATGCACGCCATCGCCGCCCGCCGCGCCGCAAGGAAAAAGTAGCGAAAGCCTGGTGCGGAAGTAGAGACGGGTTTCAGGAGTCAGCAACTCGCGTGCTGATTCCTGGCTCCTGGCTCGGCGTTCACCGATCCCTGAGGCCTGGCGCCTGAATCCTCTCTCTTGCCCCTATTCCCTAGTCCGCGGTTTCTGTTCTATCGTCTGAGTCATGGCCGCCCCTGAAAGTCACGCACCCCGCCCGACGCCCGAAGCCGAAGAGATCTACCGCCGCTGGCTTCAGTTTCTCGACGACGAATTCGCCCGCCACGGTTCTCCGGAGCGGCGCAGCGAGATTGTGCGCGACCAGCTCTACCAGCTTTATCTGGGGCGCCCCCACGGCGGAAAACTCAATCTCACGCTGACCTCGGAGTTGCCGGGCAACGTGGTCCATCTTTCGCTCGATCCGCAAAACGTCACTCTGGAAGCTGAGCACTATGCCGAAGTCGATCGCGAACGCCTAGCGCGCCGCAAGCCGCTGCTCTGGTTCTGGCAGATGTTCGACCGCTCGCCCATCGGCCTCAACCACTGGCTGGGGCTGCGTTTTCGCTGCATGTTGGCCCGGCATATCTTCGAGCACGTCGGCACGGGCGTGAAGATCTACCACGGTGTCGAACTTACGTATGGCTACAACCTCTCGATCGGCGATGGCGTCACGATTCGCCAGGGCGCCTTGATCAACGATCGCGGCGGCATCTCGATCGGCAGCAACGCCGTTATCGGTTCCTTTTCGCGCATCTTTTCCCACTGGCACGATCCGCACGACTACAACAAAGTCCGCCTTGAACCGACGACGATCGGCGTAGGCGCTCACATCGCTACCCACGCCATTGTCCTCGCCGGGCAACTCGTGGCGCCCGGCGAATCTGTCGGAACCTTTCCCGACGATCGCGTCTGAGACACATGCAGTTGGCTGGTCCCGCTGCGCACCGCATACCAGCCGCAAATCCAGCGGCCGTTCTGCATCTCCTGTGTGCAATCGCAATCCGCGTGTAGTATCTTTTTAAGAAAACACTTCGTTGTAAAGATTTTTTGAGATTTGCGGGATTGATCTCAATCCCGATTTGCACGGCTCACTCCCTTCTTCCTGCGGTGTTCGTTGGACACTGGCATGCTCTTCAAGGCTCTCAGCGCAGCCGTCTACGGAATCGACGCCAACCTGATCGATGTCGAGGTCGACTACAGCGGCGTGGTTTCGAACGAGGACCACTTTCACACCGTCGGGTTGCCTGACGCCGCCGTGCGCGAGAGCCGCGACCGCGTTCGCGCCGCCATCAAGAACTCCGGCTACCTGATTCCACCCACGCACATTACCATCAACCTGGCTCCGGCGGATTTGAAGAAGGAAGGCTCCGGTTTCGATCTGCCGATCGCCGTTGGCATTCTGGGCGCGTATGGCGCGTTGCGCATCAGCGACCTCAGCCGCTTTCTCCTTGTCGGCGAACTTGGCCTCGACGGCAGTGTCCGCCCTGTTCCCGGCATGTTGCCGGTGGCTGTTCTGGCTCGCGAAAGGGGCATCGCCAACCTGGTTCTGCCCGCGGGCAATGCCGCCGAAGCCGCTGTCGTCGAAGGCGTCAACGTCTATCCCGTCTCGTCGCTTCTGGACGTGCTCGAACTGCTGAACACGTCTGTGGTGGGCGTGATCCAGCGCGAGCCGTATCGCGTGGTCGCGGCGGATCTGCTGGGCAAACTGGAGCAGTTCAGCATCGACTTCAGCGATGTGCGCGGCCAGCAAACCGCCAAACGCGCCCTCGAAGTGGCCGCGGCCGGCAGCCACAACATTCTCATGATCGGCCCGCCCGGCTCCGGAAAGACCATGCTCGCCAAGCGGTTGCCTTCGATTCTGACGCCGCTCACCTTCGAGGAGGCGCTCGAAACCACGAAGATCCATTCCGTGGCTGGAGTGCTCGATGCCGGTGCGGGCCTGGTGACGCAGCGGCCGTTCCGCGCGCCGCACCATACCATCTCGGATGCCGGCCTGATCGGCGGCGGCGTTGTGCCCCGGCCAGGCGAGGTTTCACTGGCGCACAACGGTTTGCTCTTCCTCGACGAGTTGCCCGAGTTTCCGCGCAACGTGCTCGAAGTGATGCGCCAGCCGCTCGAGGATCACAGCGTCACCATCGCCCGCGCCTCGATGTCGCTGAGTTTCCCCGCGCGCTTCATGCTGGCCGCGGCGATGAATCCCTGTCCCTGCGGTTACTTCAACGACAAATCGCGCCAATGCCAGTGCACGCCACCCCTAATCCAGCGCTACGTGGCCAAGATCTCCGGACCCCTGCTGGATCGCATCGACATCCACATCGAGGTTCCCGCGGTTCAGTACAAGGAGTTGCGCGGAGGCGCAGCGGCCGAAGGCTCCGCGCAGATTCGCGCGCGGGTGATGACAGCCCGGGCGCGTCAGCGCGAACGCTTCAAAAAGCACAAGGAAAAAATCTACGCCAACGCGCAGATGAACACGCGGCAGATTCGCGCCTACTGCGAACTCGGCGCGGACGCCGAGCGGCTGCTGGAGCGCGCCATGCAGCAGCAGGGACTCACCGCTCGCGCCCATGATCGCATTCTCAAGGTCGCGCGCACGATCGCAGACCTCGAAGGCGCCGAGTCGCTCAGCGTTGCGCACCTCGCCGAAGCGATTCAGTACAGAACGCTCGATCGCAGTTACTGGGCGTAAGGACGAGCGCCCATCCAAGCGAGGGAGCAGGGCCTTGAGGTCCAGTGCGGAAGCTGTAGCCGCTTGCCGCAATGGTGGTATTGTCTGGGCGATCAGCTCTCTGCTTACCTTGGAGCATGAATGTTTTCTAATTCCTGTCGATATTCCATGGGGATCTTGAAAACATTCACCTCCAGGAGCTTCTCGTGCAGGACACGATTCTCCAATCCGGCTGGGAAAATGTACTGTTTGCGATTCCCTTTGTGGGAATCCTCTTGGTGAACCTGTTCCGGCTGGATGAGATCATCGCTTCTCCCAAGCGTTCGACGCCCGCAAGACGCCCTCCGAGCGGATGCGACGAAAATGGAGACCCGCTGCTCTGCGATCCTGACGGACGTCCATCGAGCACGCCGCGCAAGGCCCGCTAAAGTCTTTGACCCTTTGAATGTGCTCAATGGCGCCCGGGTCTACAGGAACTCCTATTTGGGAATGGACTACTCCAAGCAGCGCAAAATCAAGCGGATTCGAGTGCTGTGCACATTCCCCATCCACTCAGGGACAAACCTCAAAATCATTGAGAAGACGCTGAAGGAGAAAGGTGGCTGGTCCAGCTCGGCTGATACCACTCGTTCCGCATGTATTTCGGCTGGAAGAAGCGGCAGTGGGGTTTAGTAACCATGGGGTTTCCTTTTCAGTAACCCGGAGAAAAATTCGCTTCGCCGCCTCATCGCCGGCGTTTCGCAGCCTGAAACAGCCCCTGCAAGAGTGCTGGAACCGCACCGGGAAATCTCTTGTATGTAATTGAATAAAAAATTGTTACAGCGATTTTCCCAGGGCAAAAGCTGAGGCTCTGCGCGGCGATTCCAAAAACTGCAAAAATGTCCCTGGCGCGACGCGAAAAAACTATTGACCCCGGCGGACGTTGGTTATACTCTCGACATAGCCATCCATAGAGGGCGGGTTGCGCATCGGCAGTTAGGTGTGTCTTTCGGCCTATATTCAGCATCTAATTTCAGCGAGGGCTCTTTAGATGTTTCGGGTGTGTGCTGCAAACTCCCGGAAAGGCTGTGAAGGAGCCAGGGCGTTGGGGCGCAATCTGCAGTCAGCTATGGTATGGCATCCATCTCAAGTCGTGCGAGTGCAGCCAGTTTTTTTGAACTCGGAGCCGTAATGGCGCGTCTAAAAGATGGAAGCACCAATTTGGGGTAGCCCTAGCCTGTAATGGCTCCCCTCGCTGCACCAGTGGGCACAGAGGGTATTTCTGGTGCAGGCAATTGAAGTAGAAGGAGAAACTAATGCGTTCCGATCTTGTTTTCAAGGCACTGTCTCATGTGACCAATCGCTACCAGCTCTGTCAGCTGGCCAGTAAAGCAACACGCAAGCTTCACAAGCCGAATACACGGCTGCAGGACACCACAAACGAAGTTTTGTGCCGGTTTGAAACGGCCAATCCGGAAGGCCTGGCGTCCGAAGCGACGCCTGCGGTCCAGCCGGTCGAAAGGCGCCGAGCAGCCTAACGGCATCGCAATACTCTTGCAAGGCTCAGTCAGGAAAAAGTTTCAGGGCAGTCTCCCTCATGCAATCGTAGGATCCTCCCGGCGCTTCGCTCCTTCATTTGTCGAGTCTCGTATGGAGTCTGGTTCCCAGGTCGGTTACGCCGGTTGAATTTCTCTTTGCCGCTAAAGTCTTCTCCCCGGAGAACTTCCCCCCTTCGTATCCCACCGATTACATCCCGCTTTCGCGCAGGTGAACATGACCATTGCAGAACTCAAAGAAAAAAACATCACGGAACTAAGCCGCATCGCGCGCTCCCTTGAGATTCCGGGAACCAGCGGCCTCCGCAAGCAGGATCTGATCTTCAAGATCCTCCAGGCGCAAAGCGAAAAGGAAGGCCACATCTTCGCCGAGGGTGTCCTCGAGATCCTTCCCGACGGCTATGGTTTTCTCCGCTCTCCCGACTACAACTATCTGCCAGGGCCGGACGACATTTACGTTTCTCCGTCGCAAATTCGCAAATTCGACCTCAAGACAGGTGACTCAATCAGCGGCAATGTGCGCCCGCCGCACGAGGGCGAGAAGTACTTTGCCCTGGTCAAGATTGAGGCCATCAACTTTGAGTCGCCCGAGGAGACGCGCAACAAGATTCTCTTCGACAACCTCACGCCGCTCTACCCGCAGGAGCGCATCAAGATGGAAACGGTGCGCGAGGGGATTAGCGGCCGCGTGATGGATCTGCTGACGCCGGTCGGCAAGGGGCAGCGCGGACTGATCGTCGCTCCGCCACGCACCGGCAAAACGATGCTGCTGCAATCGATCGCCAACTCCGTCACATCGAACCATCCCGAGGTGGTTTTGATCGTGCTACTGATCGACGAGCGCCCCGAGGAAGTTACCGACATGCAGCGCTCAGTGAAGGGCGAAGTGATCAGCTCGACCTTTGACGAGCCGGCTGCCCGCCACGTGCAGGTAGCCGAGATGGTCATCGAGAAGGCCAAGCGACTGGTCGAGCACAAGCGCGACGTGGTGATTCTGCTCGACTCAATCACGCGTCTGGCGCGCGCATACAATACAATTGTTCCGCCTTCGGGCAAAGTGCTCTCAGGCGGCGTGGACTCGAACGCCCTGCAGCGGCCCAAGCGCTTCTTTGGCGCGGCCCGCAACATCGAGGAAGGCGGCTCGCTGACAATCATCGCTACGGCCCTTGTTGACACCGGGTCCCGCATGGACGAGGTCATCTTCGAGGAATTCAAGGGCACGGGTAACATGGAGATCATTCTCGACCGCAAGCTGGTCGACAAGCGCGTTTTCCCGGCCATCGACATCCAGCGATCCGGCACGCGCAAGGAAGAATTGCTGATTCCGAAGGAAGACCTGCAACGCGTCTTCATTCTGCGTCGCGTGCTGAATCCGTTGTCGCCGGTCGAAGCCATGGAACTGCTGATCAGCCGCCTTGAAAAGGTGCGCAACAACGCCGAGTTCCTCTCCAACATGAACCAGCTATAGTTCGTTTCAAGGGCTGTGGGCAGCTTGAGAGCTGAACCGGTTCCTGGAGGTTCTGCTTGCGGGCCGCTCAGTCGCTCTTTCGGGATTTTCGATCCGCTGGTAAACTAATAGAGTCGTGGGGCTGTAGCTCAGCTGGGAGAGCGCCTCGTTCGCAACGAGGAGGCCAGCGGTTCGATCCCGCTCAGCTCCACCATCGATTCAACGACATGCGGCATATCCTCTAAGGGTGCCGCATTTTTTCGTTCGTTGTTTGTGTCGTAACCCTCCCGTTTGCCCCCTGAATCACCCGCTTGTACGCGGCGGATCGTTGAAATCGGTCTGGTCGATGACGCCTTTGAGGTTGTTGACTTCAGCGAGCTTGGCGATGATCTTGTTGATCTTGTCCCCAATCTCCTTGTTGCCTTTGAGGGCAACCACGTCGGCGAAGCTCCCGCCTTTGGGGACTTCGACCATGGCGTCCTTCTGCCCGGCATATTTGTCAGAAACGTACTTTACGAAAAGGAGAACTAAAACGTAGTCCTTATACTGGCTGGCGTCCATACCGCCGCGAAGTTCATCGCAGCTCTTCCAAAGCGAACTGTAGATCTCAGATTTCTTGATGGCCATTTTTTCTTTCGGATGCGAGGTTTGGCGCGTGCGAAGGGCTTTGCCGCGTTCGCCTGAAATAGTAGCAGCTTGTCCTCGACTGTGCCTTAAGTATAGGGAGAAGAACCACTTGCGTAAAGAGTTCAAGTCCATCCCCTACCAACCCGTCTCGAGTTCGACGATTGCCCGCAAATACAACCTCTTCGCAATTCTCAAGTAGCGATAGGGTATTCGCGAGGTTGGTTTTCCGGTCTTCTTTACAATTGGGTGCGAGAGACTGCTCTTCAATCGTTCTGTATGAATCTCATTACACAATTGAAAGACGAATGGGTAGCTATTCTGCAAGCGAGTACTGGAGAGCACAGATCCAATGCTCCCCAGTTGATAGGTCCCTAAGGAAGTATCGTGAAGGTACAGCCGACTCAACAAGCGATCATTAAAGACATCTGCTGCATTAACAAATGCGGTCACGTTGGTATCACTGAGGGCTCTCATTTGCACGGCCAACTTTTCGGCATGGCGATATGTTGAGCCAAATACCGAGCGCCAATTGACGCTCGATGACCTCCCGATCAGTCGGGCCATACTCCAAGAAATGCCACAGGATCGCCCTGGCACGCGCTTCAGAATACCGAACTGACGTAATGCCTTTCCGCCTGAATGTTGGATGGTGCGCAATGGGGGCAATACGCCAACGCTCAGGAGAGCGGCTTGTTGTGCCGCCGCCAGACTCACGTCAGGGTTTGTATCTCGGAGAGCCTCATTCGTCATACTCTCCAGCGGTGACGTTCCATAGTGTTGACCGTTGAGTGCCGACACCAACTGAGCACGCACCCACCATTCCCGCACGGTGTGAATTGCGTACCGCGTTTGATTGATATTCAACCATCCATCACGAATTAAACGCTTCCCCGACTCGGCCTTTAGTTCAGGGCTGAGGGTGCCCGGACGCCACTGAGCTTTTAAGAGTTTATTGAGCGCGCGTGAATCGGTGTCGCTGAGCCTTCCATCAAGCACGGAGAGCCAATCAGCCGTGACGTAGTCATATAATTGCTGGCCACGAACCCGCGCCATCAGCTGCTTCGACACGGATTTCGGTAGCTTCTGATATCGCTTAAAGTATCGCGCAATCGAAGGTACAAGGTCTGGACGCGATGCGCTGATAGTCAGCATCCGGGCATTCAGTTTCGAAGAAGGTAACGCGTGCGCCAAAAGAAATTTGAAGCGAGTTTCATCCTCGATTTTCACGATGGGACTAAGCCGGGGGCTCAGTGCCGCAATCCGTTTTGCGAGCTTGTCCTGGTCCACAATTGCGCCCTTCACAGTCGCTTCTGTCGGATTGCTTATGGACTTCAGTTCATTGTCGATATTGGTAACACGGTGGATATCAATCTTGGCGGCCTGCGGAAATAGCCCAATGTCCTTACTGAGTCGATCAAGTCGTATCAACATGCGACGCAATTCAATTTCCTTCGTTGCGAACAAACGGATGTCGTCCACATATCTTAGGTAGACCAAATTCGCCTTCGGCCCATAGTGCTGATCGAAGTGCCGCAACACCACCTCTGCAAGAAGTCCGGAGCCAAGTGGACCCTGTGGAATGCCATGGTGCTGATATATACGGCGGTCGTTTGCGGTCCACCTGCTTAGACAATTAGAAAGAAAATCGCAAAACTCCTGTTCGATTCCAAGCTGTTTCAGAAAATGGCATAGCACTGCGTGGTCGAGGCTGTCATAACAAGCAGTGAGATCAAAACTCGCAGCGTACACCAAACCCCGATTAAAGGCTGCACGAGTTGCTTGATTAAACGCCTTGTAGCCGTCGTTCCATCGGCGGTAAAACCACTGGCTAGTTTTCCCCGCATAGATGTGGCCGAACGTCTGCGTCAAATAACTATTCCGCATCTTCGGCGCAAGGCGCTCCGCAATTACATTAACCAGCGCCTGATAAACGATCTGATCTTCAACGGTAAGGATGGTATACGGTCTGAGTATTCCTGACTTCTTTGGCATCAGGAATTTGCACGAGTGGCTCGGCTCATAAAAGCCGCGCTGGAGTCGTTGCTGAAGATCATCGATGATGAGATCATCGGCAACAGCAAAGCGAGAATAAAACTCCGAGCAATAGCGCTTGTAGCCTGGATCGGGGTTGCTCCGAATCCACCTCCATGCGCGATCGAGATTGTTTCGATCCTGGAAGTCGCTTAATGCGGTCATAGGAGTGCTTGAAGGTTGATCAGTTGATATGAGTGACGAGACGTCCGCGTCTTCCAAGCTGGATTTTGGATGCGTCTACGTTAACGCCCAGAGACTACATACTTTAGGGGCATAATGGAATCCCACAAATGATATGTCTATGAGGAGTAATCGTCCAGGGAGTGATTGATAAACACAACTGCTCGCTTGGAGAATCCAGCGATGTTGGAATTGAAGGAATAGACAGTCTACAAAATCGACTACAGGAGATTTCTGGAAGGATGGAAAACGTTTGGAAGTTATTGATTTAAATGGTCGGGGAGAGAGGATTCGAACCTCCGACCCCCTGGTCCCGAACCAGGTGCTCTACCAGGCTGAGCCACTCCCCGATCACTCAATTTTCCACCCGCAGCCTCGGGATGCCAAGACGCG
>JAJYFA010000186.1 GCA_021790995.1 Acidobacteriota bacterium | reverse complement strand
GGCTTGGTATTCCGATCACCACCACGACGCCAAAGGAAAGAATGTGGCGTATTCCTACTCGTACCTGTTCGGGTATGCAATCGACCTGCCTGCCGGAGTACACACCCTGAAGCTTCCGGTCGACAACAGAATTCGTATTCTCGCCGTCTCGGTGGCCGAAGAAAATCCTTACGTGAAGCCTGTTCAGCCGCTCTATGACGTGCTGCCATCATCCGACGCCGGCGCGCCCGATTTCACAATTAACGCTGCTTCGTCCCTGTCGATCCCGCAGGGGCGGAGCGCTGTTACCTCAGTCTTCGTCATGCCTCGTGGCAACTTCAGCGGCCCGGTGACGCTGGCCGCAAGTGGCTTGCCCGCAGGTGTGACGGCGTCGTTCGAGCCTGCCACGACGAAGGGGTTCAGCAAAATGACGGTAATCGCGGCCGACTCCGCCGCGCCGACCGCAGTCAAGTTGATCCTCACCGGGACGGCGGGCAATCTTTCGCACAGCGCCACAGAAACGGTGACCGTCACGCCAGTTCTCAAAGACACCGTATCTGTGAGCCTGTCCTCCGCTTACAACGTGAACGCCATCTATGCCGATGGAGTGAAGTTCCCCAGGGCGAATAGCCTGGACTCCGACGGATCCTCATTCTCCGCACAGACTCTCGGCCGGGACCAGGTGGGCGATAAGGTGGTGCTTCATCTGGGACCGCCCAATGCGCCCGATGCCGTTTCGAGCAAGACTGTGGATTTGCCGGCGGGCCGCTACCGCAGCGTAACGCTGCTGGCTGCGGCTGTCGACGGAAATCAGCCTGCACAGACATTTGTGGTCAATTACGCGAGCGGCAACCCCTCCACGTTCAGCCAAAGCCTCCACGACTGGTCAAGCTCCAGAAACTATCAGGGAGAGTCGATAGCCGCAGAATTGGCCTATCGGGCAACAGCGGATGGTGGCGAGGACAGCGGCCCGTTTTACACGCGCGCTTACTCGTTTGCGCTGGACAGCAGCAGAACGGTGCGCAGCATCAGCCTGCCCGTCAACCGCAACGTGGTGGTTCTGGCTGTTACATTGGTACCGGCTGCAAAGTGATTGGATTGAGCGGGTCGATGTCATGCCAAGACGCTTGTCCTCGGCCGCGACCGCAGGCAATCGGCCGAAGAATGCGCTGCGGCATGCACCTCGTCCCTGACCGCCCTTAGCATCTGGATAAGCAGACATAGCGACCGGAGGAAATAAGCATGAAATGCCGTGATGGTCTTCGATGCGCATTTTTGGCGAGCGCGGGCTTGCTGGCATTTCCACTGATGGCGCAGCATACCAGCCGCACGCACAAACTGCCGGTGGATTATGCGAACGGTCTGGTGGGCACGGCGCCGCTGGACCAACAGGCGTTGATTGGGAATGCGCCACCCCCGGGTGAGCAGTTGTATTCGGGCTTCACCACGCCAGGCGCTGTGCTGCCGCATAGTTCGACGCTCCTGGCGCCGATCAATGCCAATCTCGATACGAGCTATCCAGCCGGCGTGTCATATCCGTATTTCTATCCCAACCGGATGATGATGGGCTTTTCGATCGAGGCCGAGGGTGGTCCAACCGTGATGCCAATCGCTGGAGACTGGACCGTTCCGCCGCAGCGCAGTGCTTCGGTCTACGACAAGTCGCGCGAGAAGTCGTCGCCCGGATACTACAGCGCCTATCTCGACGATTACCGCACGCTGGCCGAGATGACCGTGACTACCTGGACAGGCATGTTCCGGTTTACGTTCCCGCAGACGCAGAAGGCGCACATTCTCATCGATCTGGGCAGCGATGGTGGCGAGATTGAGGTGCTCGGGGATCATACGGTGCGCGGGCAGTCGCATGATCACCGTTATTTCGTTGCCGAGTTTTCGAAGCCATTCCGTCTCTTTGGAACCTTCCGCCAGATTCTTCCTCAGCACGCCGATCCCGGCGCGCTGATCGGATTCAGCGACGTTGCGCCAGATCTCCGCACCATTTCCGGAGGGTTTGCCGGCGCCTACCTCAGCTTTTCCACCACGCAAGGGGAGCAGGTGCTGGTCAAGGTCGCTTCAGGCATCAGTTATGAGCAGGCTGAAGCCAGGCTGCAGACCGAGAATCCGGGATGGGACTTCGACCGCATCCATCGGCAAGCGCGGGTAACATGGGCCAGAGAACTGAACAAAATCGAAGTGACGGGTGGTACGGAAAAGCAGAAGATGCTCTTTTACTCGTGCCTCTATCACTCCTTCTACAGTCCGCGCCTGATTGCGTCGAAGAGCGAGAAATTCCAGAGTCGCAACGGCCAGATCGAAACCGCTGCTTACAACCGCTATGGCCCGGTGCCGCTGTGGGATACGGGGCGCAATCAGATCGTGCTGCTGACGCTGCTGGAGCCGGACGTGAAGCTCGACATTCTGCGTTCGGAACTGGATGTTGCGCGCGAGCGGGGATTCATGGAGACTTCGTTCCATGGCGACAATGCCGTTTTTATGTATCTCGGCGACTGGGAGCGTGGACTCAACTTTGACTGGGCGGCAGCCTACGAATTTCTGCGCAAAAATGCAACGGACCCGGCCGGTCCGCGCCGCTATCTCGCCGAGTATATGAAGCAGGGGTGGATCTCGGATTTTATTCCGAACCGCAATCCAAGCCCGCCGTATGCCGGTGGAAAGGCCGGCGCTGCAACCACCCTGGAATACAGTTGGGACGATTATGCGATGGCCGTGTATGCCAAGCGGCTCGGGCGTGAAGACGATTATGAGATGTTCCTGAAACGCGCGCATAACTACAGCAACGTCTTCGATCCGAGCGTGGGATTCATGCGAGGACGAACAGCCGATGGAAAGTGGATCTCGCCGTTTGATCCGCGGGAACCGTATTACAACTTCATGATGAAGGAAGCTTCCGGCTGGTCAACGCTGTGGCTGGTGCCGCACGATGTGCAGGGGTTGATTGACCTGCTGGGCGGACGCGAGAAGTTCGATGCCAAGCTCGATGCCTTCTTCAGCACGCCATACACGGCCAAGGGCATCTGCCGCGACTGCACCGGCGTGATCGGCCAGTACGTGCAAGGCAATCAGCCGGATCAGCAGGCGGCCTACTACTACGATTGGGGTGGCCAGCCGTGGAAGACACAGGCGCTGGCGCGCAGAATCCTGGCGCAGATGTACGGCAGCGACAAGACGGGTTACGCATTTCCCGGCATGGACGATCAGGGCTCAACCGCGTCCTGGTACGTGATGAGCGCCATGGGATTTTATCCTGTCGACCCATCGAGCCCCGATTACATTCTGGGCAGCCCGATCTTCGATCGCGTTACGGTTCACATGGGGAACGGGAAAGATCTAAAGATCGTCGCACTCAATAACTCGCCAACAAGTCTTTATATTCAGTCGGCAACCCTGAACGGGAAGCCATGGAACAGGCCGTGGTTCAGTCACACCGACATCGTCAACGGTGGAGAGCTTGTATTGAAGATGGGGCCACAGCCGAATAAAAGCTGGGGCAGCGCGCCAGAGAGCGCGCCTCCCTCGATGACTCCCGTGGGCCAGTAGCTTTCTCGAACGGCTCCGCGACAAAGGAACCAAAGTCGCCTTACTGTTCGTGCTCTTCCACAAACAAATCCGCGGACCGCTCGCCAACAGTCTCTTTCATCACCGCCCCGCCACGGCTCCGCGCCTCAAAAGTAAACCCGGCGGAACTTCCCCCTCTCAAATAGGTCAAGTGCTTGAAAACCGGGGAGTAACTGTATTTTATGGCTACTAAAGTAGGACCGAAAGAAGGGAAACGGCATGCCTATTGGGCTTTGGTGGAGTCTTATCGAACCGCACGTGGGCCGTGGGCCGGCGCGTACGCGAAATGGTCGAGTGATCGGGTGTATCTTCATCCAGCGCGAAACTCACAAAGCGCCGCAAGATCGATGAGTCCTTCAATCTCCAGGCGATGCCACGCTCGGCCTCGATGCCCTCGAAGTATCCGATCATCAGCGACCGGAAATAGATCCCGGGGGCAGGCCGGGACGCCCCATAGTCCCGGCATAGAACCTTGCGCATAACTTCTCGGCGAAGGCGTCAAATCCCTCGACGTCAAGCACCTCGTTCAGACCAACATAGAACGGATGGCCCGGACCGACGGCCATATCCGTATACGCCACCCACAAATCCTCTTGCCGCTCTCGACCCTTGCGCGTGCCCATCGCCATGTCTCAATTCCACGAATCCCTCCTGTGGATACTCCGCTACTTTTGCCACCAGGTATCAGGACTTTCACCACAGGCTGTTAAGCAGAAGGCAGAGAAAATTATCTAGCCTCCTTTAATAGAGAACAAACGATTGTTCTCGTTTGCGCAAACCTTTGTTCTGCGTTTATAATCGCTACCGCAGACAAAGAATATCTGTCAAGAATTTTTCAAAACTCTAAACTCGAGAAGTGCACACTTTCACGGAGAGCAACTTCGTGGGTCTGACACCTAACCAGCCATGGGGAGGGGAAAACAGGTGAAACTGGGGAGAAATTCCACTATCTGTAAGCTGGCCATCCTACTGGCGCTGGCTGGTTGGCTGGCGACGCCGCTATCGACACACGCCGATCAGAACTATTCGCAGCAGGTATTTTTCGACAACAGTCTTTCCCCTGGGAACTATTTCTATTCGCGTGGCCGTGCCAGCGCTCCAAGCAAGCTGCTCCTCAACGATGGAAAGATCCCGGTTGAAACCAGTACCTTCATCAGCGGCCCAAACGCATTGGAGCTGCAATGGCTTTCGGTGCCTAATGGGGGCTGGTCCGCAAAGCTGAATCTTTACGAGTGGCGCAACCGAACGGTATTCTTCCCATCGGCTAATTTGTGGATCTGGATGTACTCCCCGAAAGGAATCCCTGCAAAAGACCTTCCCAAACTGGCCGTGCGCGACACGCAAGGGAATTTCAGTTTGCCGCTTGCAATCGGTGACTTCACCCACGACATCCCCCCTGGGAAATGGATTCGCGTGCGCATTCCTCTGGCGGATTTGAAGACAGCTTCCGTGCGCCCCCTTGATCCGCATCGCATGAATACGCTGGTTTTCGTACAGGGTGCGAGCGACAATGCATCTCACACGCTGTTTCTGGATGAAATTCGGATTGAGAACGATCCACCTGCACTTGAGGCCGCGCCGCCAGTGCCGCAGGGAGTTAGAGCGAAGGGCTATGAGCGGCACATCGACATTACCTGGCAGCCGGTTGTCGATCCGCAACTCGCTCAGTACGTGATTTATCGATCTGAAAACGGCGGACCTTTCCAGCCTATCGGCGTGCAACGATCCGGCGTCAACCGCTATTGCGATTACACCGGCAATGCGCACATGACTGCTTCCTACCGCGTAACCGCTCGGACTTCGCTGCTGGTCGAATCAGACCCCTCAGCGTCGGCCGCGGCTTCAACTCACCCCATGACAGACGATCAAATCCTGACCATGGTGCAGGAGGCCTCGTTCCGGTATTACTGGGAGGCCGACGAGCCATACTCCGGCATGACCCGAGAAAGCCAGCCCGGCAATGATGATATGGTTGCGCTGGGCGCCAGCGGCTTCGGTGTCATGGCCGTCACGGTGGGCGCCGAGCGGGGCTTCATCACCCGGCAGCAGGCTATCGATCGTCTGCTTAAGATTACGAACTTTCTTGCGCACGCTGACCGCTTCCACGGAGCCTGGCCGCATTTTCTCGATGGTAGAACGGGCCACGTGATGCCTGTCTTCGGTATGTATGACGACGGCGCAGACCTGGTGGAAACCTCGTTCATGATGGAAGGCTTATTGGCTGCGAGACAATATTTCAAAGACGACGGCCCTTCAGGGCAGGAACTCTTTGACCGCATCACCCGTCTTTGGGAGGCAGTGGACTGGGACTGGTTCCGCGCAACGCCCAAACGCGACGCTCTCTACTGGCATTGGTCGCCTGACTACTCCTTTTACATTGCAAATCGCCTGACAGGGTGGAACGAGGTGATGATTACATATCTGGATGCAATCGCTTCTTCCACTCACCCCATCCCGGCCAGCGATTACTATAGCGGATGGGCGGGCGAGTCGGGCGGCAATCATTATGTAAACGGTAAGAGATATTACGGCATCACGTTGCCTGTCGGAGGCGGCACCGGCGGTCCGCTCTTCTTCACCGACTATTCGTTCATGGGTCTTGATCCGCATATGTTTCACGACCGCTTTACCAACTATTTCGACCAGAACCGCAATCAGGCGCTCATCAACCAGGCTTACTGCATCCATGATCCAAACCACTGGAAAGGATACGGCGCCGGCACCTGGGGTCTCACCGCAGTCGATGGTCCGCATGGCTATGTTCCCTACGAGCCAACACCGGACCTCGACGATGGCACAATTGCGCCAACCGGAGCCATCAGCGCAATGCCTTATACGCCACAGGCCTCAATGGCCGCTTTGCTGCATTTTTATCGTGACCTTGGCGCGCGGGTGTGGAGCATATACGGATTTCGCGATGCATTCAACGTGCAGAAAAACTGGTATTCGGGCATCACCATGGGCTTGAATCAAGCGCCAATGGCGGTCATGATTGAGAATTACCGAACTGGACTGATCTGGAAATTGTTCATGTCAAATCCGGAAATCCAGGTCATGCTGAAGAAGATCGACCTCGCGACTGGCTATCGTCAATCGCGCTGAGAGGCACTCCTGCAGCGAGAACCCATCGCTTCGATTCAGTGCGGCGAAAACGACTTACCCTTTACGGTCAACGTAGACAAACGGTTTTCTTCAATTGATCCTCTATCCGGCAGTTGAACCGCTCATTTCCCGCTAACCGCTAGACTGAGATCATCTTGGTTAACAGGGGGTCATCACCCGATGGGTGAACGTGGCGGGAAT
>JAJYFA010000185.1 GCA_021790995.1 Acidobacteriota bacterium | reverse complement strand
AATTCGCGCTGCTGGTCGAAGGGCAGATGGACTGCATCTCCGTTTACATGGCCGGGATCACGAATGTACTGGCCACCAGCGGCACCGCATTTACCGAGGCGCAGGTGCGGCTGCTGGCGCGTCACACACGGCAGGTCGTGGTGAACTTTGACCCCGACACAGCAGGCGCAAACGCAGCGGAGAAATCCATTGCACTGTTGATTGAAGAAGGTTTCAGTGTCAAGGTGGTCACACTCGACGGCGGTCTCGACCCGGATCGCTATGTGCGGGAGCGGGGAACGCCCGCTTATATCGCGGCGTTGCGCTCGGCGCGCCGTCATAGCGACTATCTCATCGAGCGGGCGCGTACGCTGTTTCCGCCGGTCACTCCCGATGCAAAAGTGAAGGCGCTCAATTTTCTGCTGCCGCACATGCAGCATATTCCCAGCCGCATTGCGCGGGACGAATTTGCCGCCGACGCCGCACAAAAGCTCGCCATCGATTCCGCGCTGTTGCGGCAGGAGTTGAAGCAGGCAGCCTTCGCTCGCCGCGCAGACGTAAATTCCAAGGCCGCTGCAGCCCCCAGTCTGAGCGAGGCGGAAAAGCTGTTGCTGCGGGCCTTGACTCTGCCTGCGGGCGACGCAGCGCGTGAGCTGGCCCGGCAGCGCCTGACGGATGAGCCTGCGCTGTACGAGGGATTGGCAGCCTCGTCGCTGCTGTCTGCTTTCGTCGCGGCGGAGACGATCTCCAACCCATTTGACCTTGCGCCGGATGAAGCGAGTCGTCACTGGCTGGCCGCAGTGCTGCTTCCTAGTTCACAAGAAATCCAGCCCGAGCAAGTCGAGGACGCATTCCATTCCCTGCGCCACAGCCGCCTGGAGCGCCGCCAGCGCGAGTTGCGGAGGCGGTTGGCGGAAGCCGAACAACGTGGCGACGCGACCACCGTGCAGGAACTGATGACAGAAAAAATGGCCCTGGATCGCGCCTTGAGGGAGAATTGAGTCCCGAGACAACCATAAGCCTCATAAGCATTTCGCTCAGAGTATTGACGTTAAGGGAAAGAGTTATGCTCTCCCACCCTAGCCGCAAAAGAAGCGGCAAGGATGAGGCACCCTAAGTTTTGTTCACACTTGACCTGAAAATGCTCTAGGAATGAGACGCGCTCTTCGGACCCTGTTTGTCGAGAGTGGTTTGCCTGCCTCTTGCGTAGCGCACGGCGCTTTCTACAAGGACCAAACCGAGTCCGGCAAACAGAATCAGACCGCTCCAGCGTGAAAAAACGTCGAGGCGCGGCAAGAGCAAGCGCGTAACTCCAAGCCACACAAGAATGGTGATCGCGAAGCTCCCATCATCGACGAAGAGACCAAAGATTTCGCGAAAAATAGTTCCGATCCAACGCATGTTATCTCCTGTTTCTCATGGGCGGACGGTCACAGCATCGCAACTCGCTTGTCGGCGGCAAAGCGAGACGGTGAGTAGGGCGACTGCCAGGAATGCGGCGATCAGCCCTGCAATGGCCCAATCTGCGCCGGGCCAGCGGAGGCCGATTCCCTCGCCGAACCAGAACGTGCCGAAAGCGGAGAGCAGCACTCCCACAAAAAATTTGAGCGTGTTCTCCGGCACGCTGGCAAGAGGGCGATGGAGCGCAATGCCCAGCGCGATCACGACGATCAGGGCCGCGAAGGCGCCAAGACCGGCAGGCAATAGCAGTCCAGTTCCTCCCGCGCCGACTGCGATGACGATGAAGACAACCTCAGTGCCTTCGAGCATGGTGATTTGAAAGCAGGCCGCGAAGGCCACCTTGTCCCAGCCACGCACACCGCCGAATCTCTGCATCGCTTCTATGTTCCTGGAGAACGCCGCTTGCTCGTCGTGAAGGGGAATCAGGCCAGCAGAGCGGAGAATGGCTTTGCGGAGCCACCGCAGTCCGAACAGCAGAAGGAGCGCGCCAACCACGAGCTGAACAATGTCGAGCGGAATGTTCATCAGCGCTCTTCCCAGTGCCGCTACGAGGGCCAGAAGCACAGCAAGTGCCGCAGCGCTGCCGCTCAAAGCCCCGCGCCAGCCACGCACGCTTCCCACGGCAAGGATGACGGTCAGCGCCTCGACGCATTCGACGATAGACGCCAAAAATGACGCCAGGATGGACGGTCCTGCATGCGCCCAGCCGATGCTCAAATCCATCGTGTTTTCCATTCCTGCGTTTGCATCGATTTGTGTCCTAAACTTACGGTCCGCCAAAAGGCAAGCCTAACAGAGTTCTGAGCGCGGACTGCGCGTTGTCGAGCGAAGCGCGCAAGCGGATCGCTTCCGCTTGCTTGGACAGCAGACTGGACTCCACGCTGACATAGAGACCTGCATCCAGATTGCCTTGCCGGAAGCTTTGCTCCGTAGCCGCAGCGGTCTTCTCTAAATAGGGCAAGCGCGCGTCCAGGTCCTGAAGCTGGCCCTGGAGAATTTCAATCGCTGCCAGGACTTGGTCTGCGTCCCCTACTGCCTGATCGAGCCGCGCCTGGTATTCCTGATGAAGCATGGCACGCGTTGCTCGTTGCATTGCGATTTGCCCGCGATTGCGATTGAACAGCGGCAGAGTCAGGCTGACGGTCGGGCCAAAGAAATTTACACCCTCTACCGGGTCGCGACTCTGGTCCACGCCAGCGCTGAGCGCGGGAAACTGGGCAAGGATGGCCTGACGCACGTTCTGTTCCTGGCTTTGATAACCGGCCTCGAGCGCCAGCAGATCGACGCGACGATGGGGAAGCCCAGCCACCGCTGCTTGAAATTGGTCCTGCGAAACCGGCTCGATGTTGCTAGGGCCGATCAAGGGAAGCTGTACGTCTGGCTGAAGTCCCAACAACTGGTTGAGTTGGTGATGCGTCATGTTGGCATCGATCTGGAGTTGGCGAAGCCCTGTTTCCGCGTCAGCCAGCAGCGTAAGGTCAGCGGAAACCGTACTCGACGTAACGTTGCCTTTTTTGAGTGCAGCATCGTCCTGATGATAGCGGTTGGCGAGCAAATCGCGGCTTCTTGTCAGCACCTGCTGGAGTTGAGCGTCGGCCTGCGCCTGGATAAACAGCTCCCGGGCCTTTTCGGCGACCTGCCACTCCTGCCACAGAATTTCCAGGTCCACCTGCCTCTGATGCGCCGTGGCGCTGGCCTTGAGGGCGCCACGGGTAACCAGGGCTTGAATGCTTTCGTTCAGCCCGATGTCATAACCATAGTTCAGCGCGGAGGTTGCGAAGCCCGTGTTGACCCGGGGATCGGGCAGCAACCCTGCCTGCAGGAGCTGTGCGCTGGCCAGGCCAGCCTGCAACCGGGCGGCCTTGAGATCCGGATTATCGAACACCGCGAGCGTGATGACAGCGGTTTCGTCCAGGCCATCTTGCGGAAACGGATGCGGTTCGAGACCGGGAAGCATAAACTTGCTGGCCGGCACGGTAAGCGCGGGCACGCTGGTCAGGTCTGGCGCGACGGGCAAAGGTGCGGGGTGGTATTTGGCGCAGCCCGAGACAAGCATGGCTCCGAGCCATGCTGCACATTGCATCCATCGGGAATGTGAGAAGGGGATCACGATGCGTTCTTTCTTGCGATTTGCTTATTGCGTTGGCGTAAGTAGAGCGCGGGAAGCAGATTGGTGCTGAGCAGCGCGCTCCAAACAATGCCGCCGAGGACAACCACCGCCAGCCCCTGTTCGGGGGCCGCTCCCTGTCCCCATCCCAACGCCGTGGGCAACATGCCGAGCACTGCTGTCAGAGTGGTCAGCGCGATGGGGCGGAAACGCACATGGATGGCTTCGCGAACGGCTTCTTCGGGCGGCATGCCCGCGGTCTCATTGCGGCTCGCGCGGTAGAGCAGCACGATGCCGTGGTTGAGACCGATGCCAACCAAAGTCAGGAAAGCCACCAGGCCGATGGCGTTCAACCCAACCCGGCTTGCGATCAGGGCGATGGCGCCTCCGGTGAACGCCAACGGGATTTGCAGCAGGAGCAATCCTGGCACAAGCATGCCGTCGAACTGGAGAATCATAATCCCTGCCATCAGTACAAATGCCGCGATGGCTGCGAGGCCGAGTCCAAGGGCCGCTTTTTCCAATTGCGGATAGAGGCCGCCGAAACCGAGGCGGTATCCCGGCGGCAACTTCAGCCCCACCAGCGCCCGGCGGGCGGCCGAGATGGTGCTGCCCAGCGGACCGGTCGGCGTGGCGAGGATCTCTAGCGCGCGCGCTCCCTCAATGTGGCGGATTTGGTTCGGTGTTGTGACCATCTGGATGTTTGCCAGTTGTCCCAGCGGCGTCCAACCGGAGGTACGTATAGGCAACTGATTCAATGCATGGAGGGATTCCCGCGGGGCCTCCGCCAAACGCACATAAAGATCAAGCGGAACGTTGCCTTCCGGCACCTGCGCCACCACTTCGCCATTCAGCAAAGGGGAGATTTGGCTATACAACTGAAATGGTGTCATCCCATGCGCGGCAAGCGCCTCCGGTTTTGCCTGCAATTGCAATTCGGTGATTGGATACGCGTCGTTGTTGAAGACGTTGCTGAGCGCCCGAATGGGCCTCAAACGCCTAGTGACCTGCTGGGCGAGTGTGCGCAACTCGTCAATGTTATTGCCGAACAGGTGGAGAACAAAAGGTTGCGGCAGGCCGGAGAGACTTTCTCCGACCCGCTCAACGGTGGGTGTATCGAGCGCCAGTTGCATGCCCGTCGTTTGGCTCTCTTTCAACAGCCTCGCCCCAATTTGATCCAGGCTATTTACGTTGACCGTGGACTTGAGCGTAATCTGGATCTCTCCGGCGTAGCCGGGTTCGGTGTAAGTGCTGCTGGCCGCCGAACCGATTCGGGCAAAAGTGTGGGCCACGGCGGGGTCGGCGTGCATGCGTTTGGTCAGCGCCATGACCGCCTCTTCGGTGTCCAGCAATGAACTGCCGGGCGGCAGGCTGAAACTCTCCAGCAACACGCCTTCATTGGGCAGGGGAAGAAAATTGACCGGCACCAGAACAAGTCCGGCGAGACTGGCCAGCAGCAGGGCAATGCATAGGACCAGGCTCAACCGCGGATAGCGCGTTACCACGTTGAACAGCCTCCCATTCCATCTGCGCAGATGGTCGAGCCCCTTTGCGCCGGTGGTGGGTTTTGCGTGGGGCCGCGCTTTGAGAAAACCCAGGCCTAAGGGAACCAGGCTCAGCGATATCAACAGCGATGCGAGCAGGGCCAGCGCCATGGCCAGCGCGAACGGCACGAAAAACAGGCCCGCCAGACCGCCGACGAACAGCAGGGGTACAAAGACTGAAACCGTGGTGAGCGTGCCGGTTACGTCGGGGCCGACGATGTCCTTGAATCCCCGCGCGATGCCGGGCCAATGCTCATCGCCCTGTTCCCAGCGATGGTAGATGCTTTCCAGCACAATGATGCCGTCGTCGGCGAGCAACCCGACCGCGACCGTCAAGGCCCCAAGCGTCATCAGGTTCAGGCTTTGACCCATTGCATAAAGTCCGGCGATGCCGAGGAGCAGGGACAACGGAATGCTGAATGCAAGGATCCAGATGCCTCGGCCCGCGCCCAGCACCCAGAACATGACGGCGATGGAAAGCAAGCCGCCGATGAGCAAATTTCGCGCCAGGTCGGCCCCGACGATGTGCACCAGATGGCCCTGGTTGTAAATGCCCACCCAACGCACTCCTGTCGGCAATTCATTCAGCGTGCTGGCAAGCGTGGCCTGTACTGCCTGCGTCACCGGCACAGTGGAGGCATCGGGCTGCTTAAAGACAGTGAGAGCAACACCAGGTTGGCGATCCAACAGGACCGCGTTGAGCGCTGGAACTGGCGCTCGTACGATGCGCGCCAGGTCTCCGAGTGGAATCGGCCCGTTCCCACTGGAAACAGGAAGCTGTTCCAGTTGCGCAATATGCACAGGCAGATTGCGCGCTTCGATGAAAACGTCCTGATGGCCCTGCGTCAGATAGCCGCCGGGCATCAAGAGCACCTGTTGTTGCAGTGCCTGCGTGATGGCCGTGACGGGTACTTGATAACGGACCATGGCGGCAAGGTTTGGCTGCACCCACAACGCTTCCGCGCCAGTCCCATATAGTTCCACTCTCTGCACCCCTGGCAATGCGCGCAATGCAGGCACAACGTCTGCGAGGATGGCGCGTTGTACTTCCGCAGGCGCGACGTTGGAGGGAATTTGCGCGGTGTAGTCGGCCACCTCATTGATGGCGTCGCCCATGATCTCGGCAAATGGATGCACAGAGGCGGGCATCTGTCCGCGCGCGCGATCGATCGCGCCGTTGACCGACTGCAAGTCAATCTGCGTGTCGGTGCCTTCCGCAAACCGGGCATCGGTCTCCACCGTGCCGTTGCCCATGGTAGAGCGCACGTTTTCCAGGTTTGGCAGCGCCATGATCTCGCCTTCGAGCGGCCATGCGACCTGTGTCTCCAATTCGGACGCGGTCGCGCCCGGTTGATGGGTGATGACGCTGATCTGCGGAAAATTGAAACGCGGCAGCACTTCGACGGGGATTTTCCAAAAAGCGTAAGCCGCATACGCAATCAGCGCACCATAGATAAGCACCCAGAACAAGGGCTGTATCAGCAATCGTCGGAGACTACTTTGCTTTTCAGTCATAAGCGATCAGTCCGGCAGTTGGTAGCCTTTAGAAATGCCGCGATGAAACAGCAGATAAGCATTTTCCACCACCACCTGCGTCCCTGGATTGAGTCCACGCTCAAGGAATGTTTGCCAGCCGAGTGTTGGCCCGGGCACGACGGCCTGCGGACGGTCGCCCTGTGCTGTATGCACCATCACCCACCATTTCCCTTGATCGAGAATGAGCGAGCGCGTCGGGACAGCGACCAGCCTGCGTTGCGGCGCATTCAATGTCACCGTGCCGAATTCGCCGTTCA
>JAJYFA010000184.1 GCA_021790995.1 Acidobacteriota bacterium | reverse complement strand
ACTGGCGATTCAATTTTTCCGGATCGAGACTGGCGTCCTTCACCACATCGGCAAAGGCCTGCGCGTAGCGGGCGACAAATGCGGGCATCTAGTTTCTGCCTCCCTTGCCTGCGGCTTGACCGGACACCTCGGCAACAAACTCCGCGATCAGCGCGCGGTCGGTCTCCGGCGTCAGAACAATCTGCTTCTCCGCCTGACCGATGGCGAGATCGGCGGCCAGGCTCCGCAGGCCGCGCTTGGCCTGTGTGACTGTCATCTCGATCTCCTGCTCGGCTGCCGCCACAATGCGCGCGCTCTCTTCGTCAAGCGTCGCCTTGATGCGTCTTTCGTCTTCCTGACTCTCCTGCTCCATTTGCTCGGCGAACTTCTTCATCTCCTCGCCCAGGCCGGCCAGCTTGGCTTCCACGGCTTTGAGCCGGGACTGTGCATCCGCTGTGGCATTGCGCGCCTCGCTCAGGTCGTGGCTCAGGGTCTGCGAACGTTTGCGCACAATCTTCGGCGTGATGCGCACGAGCGGAATCGCAATGGCGAAAAAGATGATCGCGAAGTTCAGCCCCAGCATGAGGTTGATCGCCGTATCCAGCTTCAGGTGCAGAATGCGCGCAATCGACTGCACTACGGGCGAATGCAGCAGCGCGGATTCGGCGTCGTCGCCGGAGGAAGCAGGCTGTGCCGATTGCGATCCGGACTGGGGCGTGCTTGCCGCCGGGGCAGGCGAGCTTTGCTGAGCCGTTGCGCGCATGGGATGAAAAGCCAGCGCCAGAACCGCCAACAGCATCGCAAGTGAATATATACGGAACGAAAGGCTTGATTTTGTGGCAGAAAAGATCAACGGGACCCTCCGGCAGCGGCTGGCAAAACGGCTCGGACGGCCTGGCCTGCAAGATCGGCGGCGGCGGCTTCCAGAGCGGCCCTCGCGGCGGCGGCTTCCGCCTCCAACTCGGCTTTGGCGCGGCGTGCTTTTTCGCCGGCTGCCTGTCGCGCGGTTTCCAGGGCGGAGTCGCGCTCGGCGTTCCACTGCTTCAGGCGGTTCTCGCGGGCCTTGTAGGCTTCGGCGCGCGCCAGCCGCAAGCGATCGGCATAGTCCTGGGCCTTGGCTTCGGCCTCGGCGATAGCCTTGCGCGCATCCTCCATCGCGCCTTCGGTCAGGGCGCGGCGCCTGGCCAGAACCGCCGTGAGTGGCTTCTGGATCAGAAGCTCATACGCGATGACGAGCACGATGAAGAGCAGAGCCGTTGGGATGGCGCTGATCAGAAGCTCTCCGAGTTGTTGAAGGATATCCATGGCGGTACTGGGCGATCTCCGCTACTCAACTGGAATATTGCCGTTCAGATGAGGCTCACAGCAGGTGGAACCCCTCATTTTTACCAAGGCTTACTGCCTAAGTCAACGAGAAGGATGGAGTAATTTGGGATCCTGTGACCCCTGTCACGAATGGGGAAATTTCCTGTGAAAAAAGGCTTGATTTTGCCCAAAAACGTCCTACACTTAAAAGTACCACCTAGACCCGGTCCAGGGTCCAGCGGGCAGCCGGTTTCGGGATATCCTTCCACTCCTGAGACCGGCGGCCCGCCTCTTAATTTCAGCAGACAGTTAACAGCAAACAGTGCGCTTCATCGCTGTGCAGACTGGAACATCGGCAGGGGAATGCAGTTCGCAGTTCGCTATTTGCTGTCTGCTGTCTGCTGTTTGCTACCCTTTACGGCGCTGCCGTCTTTTCCGCCGTCATCAGACCTTGTGCCCGCAGCCAGTTTTCCAGCAACGCCGGCCACTGGTCCAGCGCCGGATCGCCCTTGCCCAGTCCGCTGCCGTGGGAGCCATTGGCGAAGACGTGGTACTCCGAAGGCACGCCGGCTTTCACCAGCGCATCAAAGAAGCGCAGACTCTGCTCCACCGGTACCGTTCTGTCGTTGAACGTGTGGTAGATGAAGGTGGGCGGGGTGTCCTTGGTGACGTAGAGATCGGGGTCGTACTTTTCGTACAGCGTCTCGCACCGATCCATCAGGTGGAACATCTTGCAGTAGTTCAGATGGGAGGTGTCCATCGAAACCGCTCCCAGCCACGGGTAGCCGAGAACCAGGTAGTCCGGCCGGCTGGAGACGCGTTCGATGGGATCTTCGGCGTCGGGCGAGCCCGGCACAAACTGCGTGCCGGCCAGCGCCGCCAAATGGCCGCCGGCCGAGAAGCCCACCACGACAATGCGGTTGGGATCGATATGGTAGTCGGCTGCCCGTGCGCGCACGGTCTGGATTGCCCTCCTCGCGTCGAGCAGCGGCGCCGGCAGTATGTAGCCGTGCGAGGCAAGCCGGTAACTGAGGATAAAGGCGTGGAAGCCACGCGCGGTAAACCAGTCGGCCACCTGGCCGCCCTCCAGATCACCCGCAAGCGCGGCATAGCCGCCTCCGGGGAAGATGATCACCGCGGAGCCGTTGGCTGCGCCCTTGCGCGGCTCGAGCAATGTGAGCGCGGGAATGTCGTAGCAACTGGCGCCCTTGGCTTCAGGCGCGGTTCCCGCCCAAAGCCGGATGGTCTGAATGCCAAGGAAGGTGTTGTTCGTGCCCGGCGTGGCGCAGGAGACAGTCTGCGCGCCGGCTGCCGGCACGCCAAGCGATAGCGCAAGGAAAAACACAAAAATCTGTTTCATGGGAACCTCAACTGGCTTCGCGAGGATTATAGCGGGACAGGGCGCCGAATTTTTCCTGAATTGGGCGGATCGCTTTACACCCTTCTTGTATGAGCGCCGCGCAGCCCTCATTGCATGTTATTCGTGGTGCTGAGAGTGTGCCCAAACCCGCCTCGGACCTGTGTGAATGCTGGTCGCATCGGGCAGGCTGCATTGGGCGAGTCGCCATCGTGCGCAGCCGCGCAAAGGAGTCTGTTGTGGACCTCAACGAAGCAATCCGGAAGCACGCGCGATGGAAGACCTGGTTCCAACAGGCGGTGTCGGCCGGCGAGCCCTTGGACGTCACCATCCTCGCCAAGGACAACCAGTGCGATCTCGGCAAGTGGCTCTACGGGGAAGCTCAGTCTCTCTATGGAATGCGCCCGTCGCACGCGCTTTGCCTCACCCGCCACGCTGCCATCCACGTGGAGGCGGCAAAGGTCGCCGCCGTGCTCAATGCTCAATGCCGCGATGAAGCCCAACGTATGCTGGCCGACGGCCGGTCTTTTTCCCTGGCTTCCAGCGCGTTCATCCTCGCACTGATCGAACTCGAAAATCAGGCCGCCGCCGAGCGGGATCGTCTGCCTCATGCGCCAGTGCGCGAGTTTGGCATCGCGAACTCTCGGCAGGCAGGCGAGTTCTGCTGATGCCTGATCCCTCTTGCCTGTCCTTTCAAAGGCGGATCGTCATGTGCCCCGGACACAAGTCGCCCGCCCGCGCGCAAAGCGTCTCTGCCAAATCCAGTCCGTACCGCGCGAAGTAGTACGCCGCTCCGTGGACGCGCTCCTGCAACACGCCGCCGGGATAGAGCGCGTTGAAGATGCTGCCGGCGCGGCGCGTGAGCGCGGCCTCGCGCTGCAGTTGGAAGTTCGCCGCCAGCGTGCGCAGCCGGTTCATCTGGTAGCGAATCTTGCCTGCCGCCGTATCGGCCGACTGCCCCAATCCTTTGTCCTGCGCCTGCATCCACTCGACGAGCGCGTTCAGCTCGGCGTCCATCGCGCTGCCTGCCGCGGCGAGCTTCTCTTTGGTTTCGGCAGGCATTGCGCGTTCCGCGAGTGTCTGTGCCAGTGACGACGCGCTCTCTTCGCGGAAGACCTCTTCGAGCGTGAGATCGTGTTTCCGCAGCAGCTCGGCGATCTGCGGCTCGATGAGCGTGGCCGAGAAGCGCGCGATGGGCGGCGTCTGCCGGCCCAGAATGCGCTCGAAGAGAACCGTCGACTGTGCGAGGTACGCAATCTCGGCCGGTCCGCCCACCTGCGTTGTGGTCCCAAACAGAAAATCCTGAAACACTGGCCGCAGCAGCGCCGCCGGCGAGATGCGTTCAGGCTCGGCGTCCAGAATCGCTACGAGATCAGCGGTTGAAAAACTTCGCATTCCATCCGGCCCTGCCGTCTGCCACAGGCCGTTGGGCTCCTGCGCCGTGGGCGCAATGTGCTTGAGCGCCAGCCGCGCGCCCGATTTGTCGTCGAGCAAAAAGAGCAGGCTTGACTGTGGCGCCACCATCACCTGCTGGTGATAGCCCGCGTTCTCCAGCGCCTGGCCGCGTTCGACCAGCGCCGCGTGAAACTCGTCGGCGCGTTCGATTCCCGCGCGCAGAACCGGCGCGCCCAACCGGTGGAACTCGCGGTCGGCGGCGTCGACAATCAGCAGACCTTGCGCGGCAAAGATCTTTGCATAGAACTCCGCGAAGGCTTGGGCAAAGGTGCGGCCCGGCCTGTAGGCAGCTATCAGTGCCTCGGTCGCATCCGAGGTGCCAAGAATCTCGGCCGCCCGCTCCGCGAGCCGTGCAATCGACTCGTCCAGCACTACCCGCCCAGCCGGCGCCGCCGTCTTGGGCGCAGCGTCGTAGCCAAGCGTCGCCAGTTCGCGTCCTGCGGGAAATGTCACCTGGCTGATCTCGGCAAAGTCGTGGTCCTCCGAAGCGAGCCAGAAGACTGCGAGATGAGGTTTGCCGCACGCAGTAGCCTTGCGCGCGCGGGCGATGGCCGTCGCGGCTTTAAGAGGCGTATAGAGCGGCCCGCCGAACAAACCCACCTGCTGCCCGGTCACGATCACGCCTACGCCGTTTGCGAGTGCTGCGATGGCTGTCGCCACGGCTGGCGCGGGATTCTGTGCCGCCAGCAGCCGCGCCATCTCCGGCCAGTGCGGGGGAAGCCGCGGACGCTCTCTCTCCACCACGTCGGGAGGCAGGTAAGCGCCCAGCGCACGGGCGCAAAAGTCCAGATACAGCCGGCTTTGCCCCGGCATCGTGGTTACGGGAAAACACTCTGTCGTCGTTGTTTCGTTCACTTGTGGTTCAATTTCCTTGCAGCCAGCGTTTTGTATCTGAAGTTTGCCGATTCAACAGCCTGTCATCCTGAGCGGAGCCGATCGCGCTTCTTGCGAACGGCGCAACCGAAGGCCCCGCGGTTGCCTTTCAGCGGACCTCGGTTCTGCGCAAGGTTGCGCTGGCCTGGAATTCAGATCTGTCGCTCTGTTAAGGATGCCATGGCAGCCTCTTCCGATGCAGGACTCCATAAGATATAGAGTCCGATGCGTATACTCGACTAATAAGGATCGCTCAAAAGAGAAGAGGACCAGCAATGCCCGCCAGGAAAACAGCCAAGATCTCAAAAGCGAATGCCGCGAAGCGGAAAAAGGCGCCGAAGAGCACCGTCGTTGAGCGCGCCACCGTGCTCAACTCCAAGGTTGTCTACGAAGGGCCGCTCTTCCGTATCCTCCACGACAGGATTGTCGAACCCGGCGGCCGCACCAACGAGCGCGACGTGATCCGGCACAACGGCAGCGTCGTGATTCTAGCCCTCGACAACTCGAAGAACAAGCGCGACCCGTGGATTGTGATGGAGCGCCAGTACCGCCATGCCGCCAATCAATTCTTGTGGGAACTTCCAGCTGGCAAGCTCGATGCGGGCGAGACGCCACTGGCCGGCGCCCAGCGCGAACTGGCCGAAGAGACCGGCTATCGGGCAAAGAAATGGCGTCCGCTGGTCGAGTACTACGCCAGCCCCGGCTTTCTTGGCGAGTCGATGAAAGTCTTTCTGGCCGAGGGCCTGGAGCCGGGCGAAGCTCGCCCTGAAGAAGACGAAGAGATCGAGTTGCGGCTGGTGAAGTTGTCTGAAGTGTTGAAGATGATCGAGAAGGGCGCCATTCTCGACGGCAAGACCATGACCAGTGTGCTCCTGTACAAACGCCTTCGCGATCGCAAATAGACAGACTCACCCAAGTTCCGGCTTTTCCGCGTTTTTCAAGGTGGAAAGTGCGGCAGTGTGCCTCGCCCGTATTTCTCATAAGTCTTCGAATCGGCTTGCATCGAAGGTGCTGGAGAATCGGAGAAAGGGGCAGAGTGCAGGTATGCAACTCCGCATGACACGCGATCTGGACCGGTGCTGCGCGGAGATCGCGCCTGATCGCTGAGAGTGATTGTAGGAAAACAGGTTAGCGCGGAAGCGCCGCTTCAGTTTTCACGCACGGTCCTGAGCCTTCCATCTGACCTCGCCAGCCCTTTTTGCCGGGAAAAATGCGGGAAAAATCAGCCAACCTTTCAGTAAAAAGGGGCGTCTTATTGTGACAGGGTGCGGTGCCCCCATACGCTCACCGTATTCAAGCAAGAAAAGGAAGGCAGAAACCTGTGGCTCAGTACAAAGGGAAAGTCAAGTGGTTTAACAACGCCAAGGGCTACGGATTCATCGGACGCGAAGACGGGCCGGATGTATTCGTTCACTACTCAGCGATCCAACTGGACGGGTACAAGACGCTTAAAGAAGGCGATGATGTCGAGTTCGACATAGTCGAAGGCCAGAAGGGTCCGCAGGCGGATGCTGTGGTTCGTCTTCGGGATGCAGCTCACAACGCCGCTTAAACATCGTTTGTCCTGGCCGCTACCGCAAGACCGCCGCCCGGCGGCAAAGGTATCTGCGCTCTGAAGGTCTCCTCTCGTCACACAATTGCGCCGACGAGTCGCACGCCCAGCTTCTTCTCGCCGTATGATCGCACCTTTGTCAATGCCATTATCAATACAGGATCCCACCCAAGCCACGCCTTCCGCGGCTCGGGTGGGAGAGCACAACACCCAAACGACCGGCGAGTGGCCACGATCTTAAAAGCGATCGTATTAAGTCGAGGGTGCCGGTTTCTTACTTTTGGGAACTGGGGATATGGAAGAATCGGTTTGGCGATCCCGCATCCCCACGGGCAACTGCCAGACTCTCTCACCGCCGGTCCGAGATTCGCGCTATCCACGGTCTCAGAAGCGAG